>CAZIBK010000033.1:0-11465 GCA_964537125.1 uncultured Oscillospiraceae bacterium | reverse complement strand
TTTTATTCAATACTTTGCCTGTAGGTAATATTTTCGGGGTTTTGCATATTTACAAGCCCCTGCGGATTGTCCCCGAGCGATTCTATAATCTCCGCAAGCCATTCGAGCTTGTAATCATAGTCGTCCGTTGATCCGAACTCTATCTTCAGATTATCGGTATATCTGAAAGCTATGTTATCCATTGTGTTCATGCTGATTGCCGTAATCTTCTCCAGTATTCCCATTTCGTCAAAGGATCTTAAAAGCCTGAGCGCCGATTCAAGCTTTCTCTTTTCGCTCACCTCTACATATTCGCCGATAGCGCTTTTTTCCACGCTCAGGCTGTATATCACGGGCTTTCCCGCTTCACGGGAGGCCGCGTCGATAAAGCAGAGGGTTTTCCCCTCCAAGCTTATGCCGACAAGGTTGTCCTCATAATTGATATACGCCGCAACATTTCCCTCGGTTACCTTTATCTTTATTGTCGAAGGAAGTATGCGCGACACCTTCACATCCTCCACAAACTGCTGCGCACGGATGTTTTTGGCAGCCGTTTTTACATCGGCACGGAATATGTTCATGCTTGTCGTTATTCCCGACGCGTTAAGTATCACTTCCGTGCTGACTTTTTCGTTCCCCGTGACCTCTATTTTATTTATGTTGAACGGCGGTGTCAGCAGAAGCACCGCCGCAGCTGCCGCTATCAGCAGAACCGAAATCAGACATCCGGGTCTGATTCGTGTCCTTTGTTTTTTTCTTTTCCGTGCCACTTTATCCTCCATGTTCTTCTCTCATATCTGCTCCGAGCAGCCTGAATTTTTCCGTTATATCCTCGTATCCGCGTCCGATATGTCCGTCGTCCTCAATTATGCTTTCTCCCTCCGCGCTGAGCGCCGCTATAAGAAGCGCCGCGCCGGAACGAAGGTCAGGGGCGTAAATATGCGCCGCGTGCAGCTTCCTCGGTCCGCGTATTATCGCCGTCCGTCCTTCCGTCACGATATCCGCGCCCATAAGGTTAAGGTCTGAAATTATCTTGAACCTGTTCTCAAATATATTCTCCACCACAACGCTGGTGCCGTCCGCAATGGCAAGATGCGGCATAAATACCGACTGCGCGTCTGTCGGAAAGCCCGGATACGGCATGGTCTTTATCATATTCGCGGGGCGTATTCTTTTCGGAGCGCGAATATACGCCCTGTCCCCGAAAAATTCGATTTTTGCCCCCTCATCGCGAAGCTCGTTTGTTATCGCCGTAAGATATCCCGCCCGTATGTTTTCCAGTTCCAGCTCTCCGCCTGTCGCCATTGCCGCGCACATATATGTTGCTGCGGCAATTCTGTCGGGAATTATCCTGTACGACACTCCCCTAAGTCCCGGCACCCCTTCTATATGTATTGTTCCGGTTCCGGAGCCTTGTATCCTTGCGCCCATTGCGTTGAGGAAATTTGCCAAATCCACTATCTCAGGCTCCCTCGCCGCATTCGTTATCACCGTTTCTCCCTTTATTTTTACTGCGGCAAGAATTGCGTTTTCCGTTGCTCCCACACTGGGGAAGCTCATATGAATGTTTGCTCCGTGAACGTCACGGGCTCTTGTCTCTATAAATCCGCCCTCTTCGATAACCTCTATTCCGAGAGCCTTAAGCGCCTTTAAATGAAGATCTATCGGTCTTGCGCCCAGCGAACAGCCCCCGGGCATACTCAGCCGCGCTCTTCCGGTACGCATTGTCACCGCGCCCAAAAACACTATGGAGCTTCTGAGCTTGTGCATCAGATTTTCCGGTATTTCACAGCCGAACGCCGAAGAGGAATCTACCGTCACCGCGTCCTCGTTTCTTTCAACACCGCAGCCGAGCGTTCTGAGTATTTCCATAGTTGTATCCACATCGTCAAGCCTCGGACAGTCATATATTTCGCATTTATCCGAGCACAAAACGCTCGCGGCAAGTATCGGCAGCACACTGTTTTTTGCCCCCTGTACGCTTACAATACCGCTGAGGCTTTTATCTCCAACGACAATGTATTTCACCTATCGCACCTCCTGCATAAGTCTGTTATATACTATGCCGAAAGAAGCTTTGAGGTGATTGTCCGTTCGTCTCCCTCTTACCGCTTTTCCGTAAGCCTCTTTGCGAGCTGATATATCTTTTCGCACGCGTTCGTTATACCCATTTTCTTTGACGCCGCGCCCATATTTTCAAGCTTTTCCCGATCCGAAAGAATCCCCTCGACGGCTGCAAGCAGCGTCTTTCCGTTGAGGTTTGCCTCAGTAAGCACCTCTGCCGCGCCGTTCTTTTCAAGATAACGCGCGTTCTGCTCCTGATGATTGTGAGCCACATAGGGACTCGGCACCAGTATCGCCGGCTTTCCGAGGGCGCTCAGCTCGCTTATCGTTATGGCTCCCGCCCTCGACACCACCAAATCGGCAGCTCCCAATACCTTATCCATATCAAATATATACGGCACCAACGAGAGATTGTTCATCGACTCAAAATCGATGTTCTTCTCCTTCAGTCTTGCGCATATGTCCTCATAGTGCTTCTGACCCGTCGCCGCAATCAGATTAAATCCGCCGAAGCCCTCCTCAAGCATTTCAACAAGAGCGTCGTTCATTTTTTCCGCTCCGAGAGATCCGCCGAAAAGAAGCACGAGCGGCTCGTCCAAAAATCCGAGAGACGAACGTATCTCTCTTGCATCGGTTTTTACAAAAAGGCTCGGTCTAAGAGGATTCCCCGTCAGAGCCGTGGCTTTTGCGTCGATGTATTTTTCGGTTTCGGCAAAGCTTATCGCCGTAATATCCGCCTTTTTCGCAAGCATCTTTATCGCAAGCCCGGGATTTACGTTCTGCTCATGAATTATTACCGGTATTCCGCGCTTGTTTGCCGCATACACTGCGGGAGTACATGCGTAGCCGCCCGTCCCTATGACAATATCGGGCTTAAATTCATCGATTATTTTTCCCGCGTCTTTTCTGCTCTTTAAAAAGCATTTGAACACCTTTATGTTTTCGGCAGTCAGCCTGCGCCTCAGTCCCATGACCTCGACAAACCTTATATCAAAGCCCTCTCTCGGCACAAGGGTTTTTTCCAAGCCCTTTTCCGTGCCGATAAAGAGAAACTCGCTCGTCGGCTCCGCTTCCTTGATGTATTTCGCAATAGCTATTGCAGGGTTTATATGCCCTGCCGTACCTCCGCCCGTCAGCAACACTCTCATTTACAATCCTCCCCGCTCTTAATTTAATTTCGTATATCTCGATATCGACAGCAATATTCCAAACCCCATCAGCGTTATCAGCAGGCTCGTTCCTCCCGAACTGAACAGCGGAAGCTGCATCCCCGTTGACGGCAGAAGCTGCAGTACAACGCACATATTGATAAGCGTCTGAAATCCTATCAGCGCCGATATTCCGAATGCCAAATACGAACCGAATCTGTCCTTGCAGTTTATCGCTATCATTATTCCGCGCCATACGAGCACACAGAAAAGAAGTATCACTATAAGCGAGCCGATGAAGCCGAGCTCCTCGGCAACTATCGCAAATATGTAGTCGTTTTCCGCCTCGGGAAGGTACGAATACTTCTGTCTGCTGTTTCCTATGCCCAATCCGAACAATCCTCCGCTTCCCACCGCATATACGGACTGCTTCGACTGCCAGCCTGTTCCCTGCGAGTCAATCTCCTCGCCGAGGATCTGGCTGATAAAAGTAATTATTCTTTGAATACGGTATCCTCCGGTTGTTATAAATACTACTGTTATCAAAGCTAATAAGACGGCTGCGATACCCGCAACCTTTTTCGGACCGAGCTTTTTAATGTCAATTCCGGATACAATCATCATTGTCACTCCGACCGCTATATGTATCAATGCCGCAGAGCCGTGTTTCTGCAAAAAGCACGCCGCAATCGGAATACATATCACCATTATGCAGGTTATCAGCTCGCTCCAATTGTCCACCTTTTCATTTTTGTGGGACGCGAACTGCGCCGCAAGCATTATTATCATAAAGTATTTTGAAAACTCCGACGGCTGAAAGCTGAATAATCCGAGGTTTATCTGCCGAACCGCGCCATGGGACGCTATGCCCACAATAGGCACCGCAAACATAAGCAATTGCACCAACAGGTACATTAAGCCGCTCCATTTTTCCAGCGCCTTATAATCGCTCAGTGATATGGCAAGCATAAACAATACTCCCACAACTCCGAGGATTGCCTGCTTAATTATCGGTGTAAACACATTTCCCGTTGTCATATTCGCGGCGCTCGACGCCGAAAACATCATCGTCAGACCAATCACCAAAAGTACGAGTATCGTAAACAGGAGAGCAAAATCCGTATTCCCTCTCCGCGTTTCTTTGACCTTTGTGTTAAGCGGTATTATATTATTATGTTTTTCTGCGCTCCCGCTCATGACTTCAGTCCCTTCCTTTTATTTCAGCCCTATATAACAAATTACCGATAATATCGCCGTAACAAGTGTGAACACGGCAACAATTTTTGTCTCGCTCCATCCGCACAGTTCAAAATGATGGTGAAGCGGCGCCATTTTGAAAACCCTCTTCCCCGTCCTTTTGAAATACGCAACCTGTATAATATCGCTCATCGCCTCTGCCAAAAATACAAAACCTGCGATTATGAGCGACAGCTCCATGCCCATCCTTATCGCCGCAGCCGAGAGTATTCCTCCCAGAAACAAGCTTCCCGTATCTCCCATAAATACCTTCGCGGGGAAAAAATTGTACAATAAAAATCCCAAAACGCCGCCTATCATGGCAGCCACAGCCGCGCCTACGCCCTCAAAGCCCAATTTTATTGCGCTCGCAAGGAAAAATATTCCGCACACCGCGCTCACCGACGATGCAAGACCGTCTATTCCGTCCGTAAGGTTTACGCTGTTTACCGTCGCCAGCATTACGAGCACGACAAACGGTATGTAAAACGCGCCGAGCGGCAGATAAAAATCGGTAAAGGGAACCCTGACGCCGAAAGCCCCGCTTCCGGATCTTGTCACATACATATATACGGCAGCCAAAATCGAAACCACTGTCTGGCATAAAAACTTTGCCGCCGGCGAAAAGCCTTTGTTTCTCTTCTTTACAACCTTTATATAGTCATCCGCAAATCCTACGGCGCCGAAGCATACGCCCAAAATCACCACAAAGAGCGTCTCCTCGCACGGAGATATTATCAGCGCCCCTGCCGCCGTCGCAAGTATGAAGCTCAGACCGCCCATCGTAGGCGTTCCCTGCTTTTTTGCATGCCAACTCGGACCGTCCTCAAGTATCGTCTGCCCGAACTTCAATTTTCTCAAAAACGGTATAAGTATCGGCGTAAATACGGCAGCTATCAAAAACGCCGCCGCAAGGCTTATAATCCATTTCATACAATAAATCACCCTTTGTTGTACATAATCAGAGCTTCGCCAGGCACTCTTTTACAACCTCACGCTCATCAAAATGTATCGTCCCGCTGTTCAATATCTGATAGGTCTCATGTCCCTTCCCGGCAAGTATTACTATATCGTCAGGCTCAGCCATGCTCATAGCCTTAAATATTGCCTCCTTGCGGTTTTCCACAACAATATGGTTGTTGCCGTTCATTCCGGCAAGAATTTGCTCGATTATTTCCATAGGCTCCTCTGTTCGAGGATTGTCGCTCGTCACTATGGCAATGTCTGACAGTCTTTCCGCAATCTCCCCCATAATGGGCCGCTTTGTGCGGTCACGGTCGCCGCCGCATCCGAACAGAGTTATAACTCTCTTTTTTGCGAAGCCGCGCACCGCGGTTATCACATTTTCAAGTCCGTCGGGAGTGTGGGCATAGTCAATAATAACAGTAAACGGCGTTGCCGTCGGCACTACCTCAAGGCGGCCCTTCACGCCGCGAGCCAGCACAAGTCCCTTTTCAACGTCCTCGCAGCTAAGTCCCAAGGAAAACGCCGCGCCTGCCGCGCCGAGGGCATTGTATACCGAAAATTTTCCCGGGATCCCCAGCCTGATAAGCCGCTCCGCTCCCTCGCGTTCTATATTGAATATTACTCCGCGCGAGGTCATTTTTATGTTTTTCGCCCTTAAATCCGACTCATTGTCTATGGAATAGGTCATTATATTCTTTGCGTTTTTAAGCATTACGGGCGCATAAAGGTCATCGGCGTTTATCACCGCGTGACGGCTCATTGAAAACAGCCTTGCCTTCGCCGCCGCGTAATTATCCATTGTCAGATGGAAGTCGAGATGGTCGCGGGTAAGGTTGGTAAATACGCCCACTTCAAACTCTATTCCGTACACCCTGTCAAGCTCAAGGGAGTGGCTGGAAACCTCCATTACGACATATTCCGTTCCGGCGTCGCGCATCCTTGCGAAAAGCTCCTGCAATTCGCGTGATTCGGGAGTGGTTCTCTCGGAGGGCAGAACAGAGCCTCCGATAAGTATCTGATTTGTTCCTATAAGACCGCATTTATAGCCCTTAAGCTCCAATATCTGCTTTATAAGATAGCTTATCGTCGTCTTTCCGTTCGTGCCTGTTATCCCTATAATTTTCATGCTCTTCGCGGGATTTTTGTAAAAGGCGGCTGAGGCTGACGCCAAAAACCTTCGCGAGGATTCAACCTTTATATACCTTTCCCCGACCCAATCCTCTTGACCGACTGCCGCCGCGGCGCCCTTTTCAAGCGCCTCGTCTATATACTCGTGTCCGTCGCTTTTAAAGCCTTTGATTGCCACAAACAGCGACCCCTTTTTCACCTTTCGCGAATCATAGACAATATCCGTTATTTCAATATTTTTCAACCCTTCATCCAACTCTGCTCCGCCTTCGGAAAACAGCTCACCAAGCCGCATTGCGTTCAAATCCTTTCTTTAATCATTGTTATCATATGCGAAATCAACAGTAACCGTAGAGCCTTCCACCACTTCCGTTCCCGCCTGCGGAGACTGCTTTATCGCTATCATATCCCCGTTTACGGTTGATGACGCTCCGCCGCCCGATGCCGACAGCGTCAGCCCCGCCGCCTTTGCCGCAGCTTCCGCCGCGCTCTTTGTCATGCCCGTAAAGTTCGGCACGGCGGTCTTAGTCTCGGTACCGCTGCTCTCCGTGTAGAGTATCACAAGTCCGCCGACCTTTAACTGCGAGCCCGCCTTGGGAAGCTGATTTACTATTTCGCTTCCGCCGCCCTTGACCGTCACGGTAAAGCCCGCATTTTTAACCGCGCTTTCGGCGTCTGCCGCGCTCATTCCCACAACAGAGGGAACCTCCGCCTTTTCCTCATCGGTGCTTTCCGATGTATATTGCGGTTCATAGCCGAGATACTTCAGCGAATCCGACAATATCTTTCCCACCGTCGGCGCGGCTATTGCGCCGCCGCCGTGAAGCGCTCCGCCCGGTTCGTCAAGAATGAGCAGGCACACTATCTGAGGATTATCCGCCGGGGCAAAGCCTATAAACGAGGCGATGTATTTACCTTGATTTCTCGGCTGTTTTTCACTTGTTCCTGTTTTTCCGCCTATTCTGTAGCCCGCCACATACGCTCCGCTGCCGGTGCCGTTTGCGACTACGTTTTCAAGCGCCGATCTCATCACGGCAGAGGTCGATTCGGACAATACCTGTCTTACGACCTGCGCCTCCGCCGTCTTTGTGACGTTGCCGTCCGAATCCGTATATGCCTTTACAAGCTGCGGCGCCATCAGATTTCCGCCGTTTATAACAGCCGAAAAGGCGGTTATCATCTGAAGAGGCGTTATGGTAAAGCCCTGTCCGAAGGAGCTCGTAGCAAGCTCAACCTCGTTAAAGTGACCTTCCTCAAAAAATAAACCCTTTGATTCGCCCGGCAGGAGGAAGTTTGTCGTCTGCCTGAAGCCGAAGGCTTCAAAGAACTGTTTGAATCTGTCTCTTCCGAGTCTTGCTCCCATTTCCATAAACGCGGGGTTACACGAGTTTGCAAGCGCCTGATAAAACGTTTCCGTCCCGTGACCTGTTCTCTTGCTGCAATGTATGGTCGCCCCCGCGACGGTTCTCGCCCCGTTGCAGAAGAAGGAGTCCGTTGACGGATTCACCGCGCCGGATTCCAGCGCCGCCGCCGCCACAATCGCCTTGAATGTTGAGCCCGGCTCATAAGTATCGTTTACCGCTTTGTTTCTCCAAAGCTTGTTAAGATACGTCTGTATCTTATCGGTATCGGAAAGCTCGTTCCCGTCGGAATCCTTTACGCTTTCCGCCAAAACCGCCGCTTTTGTCTCATCGGGAATATATCTCGGCTGGTTCAAATCAAAATTGGGCTCTACCGCCATTGCGAGTATTTCCCCTGTGTTGGGATCCATCATTATCGCGGCCGCGCCGTTTTGTATGTCGTAAAGCTCATAGGCTTCCTCAAGGTATTTTTCGACATAATGCTGCAAAACCTCGTCTATCGTAAGCGCCACGCCCTGACCGTCCTCCGGCGCTATATAATTTTCATACTCGTATGGCGTATTGTTATTATTTACGTCCTGAACAACTTGTATTCTGCCCGCCGTACCCGAAAGCGTTTCGTCAAGGGCGCTTTCAAGTCCCGTCAGCCCGTGTCCGCTGTCTCCCGTAAAGCCTATTATATGGGATGCAAAGCTCGAATACGGATAGTACCTTTTCGTGCTTTCCTCAAAGAACACGCCCGTCAGCTCCAGCTCTCTTATCCGGTTCGCAACGGACTGATCCACCTGCTTCTTTACATATCTCGAGGCATAATCGCTCTCTATCTCTTTTCTGAGGCTTTCCTCGTCCACTTCAAGTATTTCGGTGAGGTTTGCGACTATTTTCTCAACAATATCCTCCTCGTCAAACACCTTTCCCTCAACCGCAGCCTCCAGCCGCCTCTTTTCCTGGGCGGTTTCGGCAGACTGTATCTGCCTGGGATTTATCATCACGTTTTCGCATGTGGCGGACTGCGCAAGAACCTTCATATTTCTGTCGTATATGTTGCCTCTCTTGGCGGCAACGCTCCGGTCTCTCGTCTGCTGCTCAGCCGCTTTTTCCTTGTATTCCTCACCGCGCACAAGCTGATAATATCCCAGCCTCAATATAACGATAATCATACAGAAAAAGAATATCCACAGCAGTATCACCATTCTCTTTTGTGCCGCAATATTCAGCCTTGACATAACCTCACCGCCATCCGAATAAAATTGAGTGCATCATTGATAGCACTCAACAATATGTTTTTAACCGCTTTTTCTACTATGCAAATATATTTATTTTCAATATAAATATTCCAACAGTATCTTCACTTTGTTTATAAAAGCCGTAAAACCTTTATTTTCGCCTTCAGGCTTGGAAAGCACCTCTCCGGCGTCCGAAGAATTGAGCTGCACATAGACATACTGCGCCTGATCGGGCTTTTTCATCCCGAGTCTGCTTGTCGCTATACTCTCCACCATGTTCAAATCAAGAGCTCCCGAAAGATACATTTCCTTCTCTGTCACAACCGCCTGCAAATTGTCAAGCTCTTTGCTTTTTGCGGAAACTTCTCCGCAGAGCTTGTCTATGCGGGCATTTTCCACCATTATAACGCAGAGTATTGCGGCAATTATAATAAGAGTTCTTATCGCCCTTGTATGCGCCGCTCTCCTTCTTTTCTCCGCCATGATACGGGCGCGTCTTTCTCTATTCTCCTTTTCTTCGCGCCTCTCCTCGATTTCAAGCTCCTCGGCATATTCAAGCCTTCTCGCTTCTGAGCCGTAATTGTACATGACAATACCCCTTCTTATGTTATCTTCTCCGCGACCCTCAGCTTTGCGCTTCTCGAACGCGGATTGCTCTCAATTTCTTCATCACTCGGCAATATGGGTTTCCTCGTTACTATCTTCAGGCTGTTACGCTTTCCGCAAACACACACGGGAAACTGCGGCGGGCAGGTACAGGCATTCGCAAGTGAAGCAAAGGTTTCCTTGACTATTCTGTCCTCAAGGGAGTGGAAGGTTATTACGGCAATCCTGCCGCCGTTTTTCAGCATATCCGCCGAATCCCGTATCGCCTTTTCCAAAATCCTCAGTTCGCCGTTTACTTCTATTCTTATTGCCTGAAACGTCCTTTTCGCAGGATGCGGACCGTCCCTTCTCGCGTTTTTGGGAACTGCCGCCTTTATAATATCCACAAGCTCAAACGTCGTTTCAATGGGCTTTACTTCTCTTCTCTCGGCAATGAACTTTGCAATACGCACAGCCCATTTTTCTTCGCCGTACTTTGTTATAATGCCGCACAGCTCCTCTTCGGAGTATGTGTTCACAACTTTCTTTGCGTCAAGTCCGCTTCGGCGATCCATCCTCATATCAAGGGGAGCGTCGTGCATATACGAAAAGCCCCTCTCAGCCTCGTCAAGCTGATACGACGAAACGCCCAAATCCATCATCACGCCGTCAAGCTTTTCTATCCCCCTCGCCTCAAGCTCGTCCCTTACAAACTCAAAGCTGTTGTGAACAAAGCTTATCCTGTCCGCCCTATCTTCAAAGCGTTTTGTACAGGCTTCTATTGCGGCGCTGTCTCGGTCAAATCCGATTACCCTGCCGCCTCTTTCCAAAATCAGAGAGCTGTGACCGCCTCCGCCCATTGTAAGGTCGGCGTAAAGTCCGTCTTTTTTTACACAGAGAGCGTCTACGGTCTCGTTAAGCAGCACGCTTGTGTGTGAAAAATTCAAACCGAACACGGCTCCCTTCTCCTTGAATTACATCGATAATCCTGCCTCGCGGAGCGCTTCCGCAGCATCCTCCAGCGATATGGAATCCTCTCCGTAGAGATACTCGTTCCAAGCCGCCGCACTCCATATTTCGGCATGGTTTCCGTTTCCGACCACCACCACGTCCTTGTCGAGCTTTGCAAATTCTCTCAGCTGCGGCGGTATTACAAATCTGCCCTGCTTGTCCGCCTCGCATAAATGCGCTCCGGATATGATGATTCTCTGCAGCCTTCTTACCTCTCTCATGTTTCCGGGAAGCGCCTGTATTGACGCGCCGAGCTTTTTAAATTCTTCATAGGAGTATATAGCAAGGCAGTCCTCAAATCCCTTAGTCACATAAAACGAGTCCCCTATTTCTTCGCGAAGCTTCGCCGGAAGTATTATTCTGCCTTTCACGTCCAAACTGTGTGAATATTCGCCCGATAACAAAGCTTCGCCCCCTCTCTGAGATTTCATTGTGGAAAATTTATCTGTTTTCCTCAGGTTTTCCACCGACTTTTCCACACGTTCCACCACTTCGTTCCACTTAGTGGCACTTCGTGGCACCTTTTAACCCATTTTACTATACAACCGAGAAAATTTCAATAGTTTTTTCTCTTTTTTTTCGCATTTTTTAGCAGAAAAAATCAGCGCGCCTCCCAAGCCCCAAAAATCGCCCGATTTCGCGCCGAAAATCCTTCTGTTTCCTCTTTTTTACTTTTATTATTCTATACTTCCCCTCTTTTGCACAAATAATATTCTTTTATCTTGTGGAAGCCGTGTGGAAACCCCCGCACATCGCAGCCG
>CAZIBK010000032.1:0-11752 GCA_964537125.1 uncultured Oscillospiraceae bacterium | reverse complement strand
TGACGCGTTCCGGAGAACGCGTCATAATGATTTATTTTACTCCGCGGAAACAGTGAAGGTTTGGATTTTGGATCCGTCCTTTTCCTCCTGGGTGACGGAGCCGTCGTCATTTACGGTGAGATAAAGGTTTGAGTGAACGCATTTAAACATAGCGCCGTTTTCGGAGTCCTCTTTTACGAACATCTGATTGTCCTCTCCCGTAACGCTCCAAAGGATTGCTGCCGCGCCGGGCTCCTCGGAGAGATCAAGAATATCTATCACGCTGCCGTCTGCTGCCGAGGCTATGCGGTATGTCCCGTCCTCAAGACTCTTGAGCTTCCAGAGGGCTTTTTCCTCGGAAGCTGTTACGGAGCCTTCTTCATCGGAGGAAAGGTACAGACCGTTAGCCGATATTGTGTAGTTGTAGTTGGAGGTGTTTTCCCCCGCGTCTTCAAGGAGCCATACGGTGGCGTTCTTATTCTGAGTTACGTTTACGCCGTCGTTTGCCATGGAAAGGTCATAGCGTACCGAAGAAAGTATATAGCCGCCGTCTTTTTCAAATACTGCCCAACGGTCGTCGATAGCCCATGTGCCGCCGTACTGGTTTACCGTCTTATCGGCAAGACCGCTGTCGTCAAGCTGAATGCTTGAACCGGAATGTTTTACAAAGAAACGGACGGTGTCGCCGTAATTTTCAATGCCGAAGAGCTGGTTGTCGGCGCCCGTGTAATCCTCAAGAGTGAGGGCAACCTCGTTGTCAAGGCTTGCGTCGGGAACGGTCGCGACCTTGCCTGTCGCCTTATCCTTAAGAACGTAATACCTTGTATCGTCAAGAACGGACGCCGCGCTTCCGTCCGCGCGGTGGGAGAGTATCTCCTCAATGTCGGTAATAGTCTTTTCGTAGGGCTCGCGGTCGGCAAAATATTCGGGATCCGCGCGGTAGAGCATACCCGAAAGAACCGCGAAGCGGTTGGGATATGTCTTTTGCAAGTCGTCGAAGGTATCTGTTCCGAGGCTCATGAGATAGAGCTTGTTAAATTCCGCAAGATCCTCGGCCTGATTTGTCGCGCCGTAGCCGGAGATGGGGCAGCCGTCGAGAGATTCGGCATAGCTCCACACGTCGCTGTTGGGGAGAACGTTGGAGTCAAGTATATGACCGAGCTCGTGGCAGAGGGTGCTTGCAACGGTCATAGAGCTTTCGGGCTCCCAGTTAAGGCGGATCCATATTTCATTGCCGCCGCCGTTGAAGCTGTTTGCCGTGTCGCCCGCTTTCCAGTAGAGCTTATGCACATACTGCCTGATGGCGTAGGGAATACGCCCTATTGCCTCGATGGAACGTTCCACCATGGGAACATCCTCTTCGTTTGAAACAAAGGTGAATTTATGAACCTGACCTTCCACGTCGCCTGCCATTTCAACCTCGTATATCCAGCAGGGACACTTATGACCGCGCCAGATATCATAGGATTCCTCATATGTTTTTGAAACGATTGTATATTCCGCAACCGTGTCGTAAGGAAGCGTACCGCCGACCTGATAGGAGGCCTCGTAATTGAGGCAGTCCTCAAGGAGAGCCGCCTGTTCCTCGGCGGAAAGAGATTCATAATCCGCCTTTGCAAGCACAAGCTCGGCATTGTTCGCTGCCTGATTGCTTATCCAAAGGTCAGAGAAGAAGTAGCCGGAAACGGCGCGTTGGCGGTTATCGGAAAGAAGGGCGTAGCCTGCGGATTTTTCAACAGAGGAAAGAATGCTGTCGGAAACATATTCAAGCGCCCACTTTGTGTTGTCGCCTTCGGCGTCGGTCTGGACAAGGACGCCGTCAACGTCTGCCAAACAGAGAGAGCAGTGAGAGGGGGATATGGTATAATATCCGTCTCCGTCGGGTATAAGCTCCATCTTCTGCTGGGGATTGGAGTAGTAGGTGTACTGAATGAGCTGTGTGCCGGGGTCCGTAACGGCGTCCGGAACGTCAAGCGAGCGGCCCGAAAGCATATTTACAAAATAGCCGTATGTATCGTCCGCACGGACAAGGCGGTAGACCTGATTTTTATTTGACTCGTCGGCGGGTACCGTAACCATTTTGCCCATGTTTTCCGTGTCATAGCCCTCAGAGGCTATGACCTGCCCTGTAGCCTTGTTTACAATGCGGTAATAATTGCCGTAAAGGGGCGTTGAAACATTTACGGTATATGCCTCCTGATCCCAGGAAACTGTTTTGCCGAGATCCTCGTAATAGGAGCGAACCCAAACGGGGACATCCGAATCGCTGCCGTCAAGCGCGCCGAGAGGGGCGTAGGTCTGCCAACCGTCAAGGTAGGCGTCCTGAGTTACGGTGTCGCCGTCAAGGGTGACGGTGACGCTGATTCCTTCCGCCAAAGCGGACGCTGATGAAAGCGCGAGCGTTGACGAAAGGAGGATTGAGAGTAGCTTTTTCTTCATGGTACATTTTCCTTCCTTTAATTAAAATATTTCAAAACACGGTATATGACTGCCGCAGCTTCGGCGCGCGTGGCGTTTCGCCCGGGCTCGAAAAGGTTTGTGTCCGTCCCGGAGAAAAAGCCGAGGCTTGATACGTTTTTGACTGCCTCCGCTGCCCAGCCGCTTACCATGTAGGAATCGTAATATATAAGCTCAAAGTTCGGCGGAGCCTCGCCGCCCGCGGCAAGGTACGCGCGGTATATGATAACTGCCATTTCTTCCCTTGTTATAGGGGCGTTGGGGGCAAATGTGCCGTCGCCGCAGCCCATAACGAGGCTTCTTTCGGACGCCGCTTCAACTACGCCGGAAAACCAGTCTTCGGATGAAACGTCGGAAAATTCGCCCGAATACGGAAGGGACACGAGAGAAAACGCCCTTGTAATCATCGCGGTAAACTCAGCCCTTGTTACGTTTGCTTCGGGTGTAAAGAGGGTGCCGCTGCGCCCTGTGACAATTCCCGCGTTGTACAGTGAGGCAATCCGCGATTCTGCCCAGTGACCTATTATATCGGAAAAGGGGTGAATTTTTGTGCTTTCCATGAGAACGGGCTTCAAGGCGGCAAGAGGCGGAGCGGAGGGACTGTCATCGGACGGCTCCGAGCCCACAAGCACAGGCTCGGAGCGAACGCTTTCGCCCACAAGACCTGTTACGAAGCATATGGGGGTGACCTCAAAAACTATATACTGACCGTTCATATCATCGGTATATTCGAGATAGCTTTGGTTGGGAACGCCCAGAGGTTCATATCTGCCGTCGTATTCGGAAGAGATATACCACCTTGTGGCGCTTATGTCGGCGTCGGGAGAATCGGTCATATTATTGACATAATTATAATATCCGCGGAGGGTTTCGCCGTCCTCGCCGCCCGTGACATATACGTTATCAACCGACAGCTCGGCTGCGGAAATGTCGATATTATCCATAGTGAGGGCAACGGAATCGTCCGAATCGATATACAAAACAAGCCTTCCGACTACCGTTTCGCTCAGAGAAAACGGCTCCTTGACGTCGGAAAGGGGGTCGTACTGCACGATAGGGATATATTCTCCGGTGAAAGCGTCGGCGATGAATGCCGTGACGGTGCAGCTGCGCCCTGTGCCCGCGGAGGCGGAATATACATAATATTGCCCGCCGATAAGCTCCATATATGAATTGTTTACCGCAAGGCAGACGGCATCGTTTGAGAAAACGTAGCCCCAGCGGTTATCGCCGTAGTCAACAATCGAAAACATGGCTCCGTCGGACGCCGCCCACCACTCGTTCGCTTCCTTTTCCTCAAAGCCGCCGTCGCCTACCGCGTCGTAGCTTACAGTGACATATATTTCGCCCTCCAGCGAGCCGCAGGAGGCAGTGATGAGATATTCGCCGGCCTTTGCCGAGCTTGTAACGGTTATCTCGCCGCCCGAGAGCGATACGCCGCTTTTTTTTGGTGAAATGTCAATATCGATATCGGCGCCGGAAATCACCTGCCCCATCTGGTCATGCAGGAGCGCATAGCAGGGCAGCGTGACGGATTCGGACGGAATCTGAATATTGCCGGGGGCATGAAGGGAGAGGCGCGTGGGAGCGCTGTCCTCAATGCCGAGAGACACGTTGTCAAGATATACGGGCCGCTCGGAGAGGGCGCAGAGGTTGAGCGTCAGCTCATATATGCCGCTGTACTCAACTGTGAACGCGCTTACCACACTCGTCCATTCGCCGCCGCCTATGCCGGTGATGTTTATTTCGGCATAGCCCGAAGAGGCAAAGGAAGTGTTTGAAATATAAATGTCGGATGAGGAAAATTCCTCCTCGCTTTTTACATCGGCGCGGAAAACATACATTTTCCCCTCGGAGAGAACGAGCTGCTTTGTATATGAGGCAGAGGCATAGTAGCCGTAAGGACCTTTATTTGAAGCGTAGAGAGAAACGCAGCCGTCGCCGTATAAAATCGAATCGCCGCTTTCCCAACATTCAAGACCTTCCTCAAAGTAGGGGTCGTCAAGAAGGTTTTTCGTAGTGGATATTTCCTTGACGCTTTCGCGGAGTAAAATACCTACGGACGCCGTACAGGTCAGAGAGAAGGCCGCGTTTGAAGGCGCGTCGGACCAAACCGTAAGCACGCCGGTTGCCTCGTCAAACTCGACGCCGCCGGGCAGATTTTCCGTAGTTATGCTGAGATCTCTTATAAGAACGTTGACAGGCTCCCCGTCTTCATCATATGTGACAAGACCGTAGCGGTAGAGCGCGCACCCTGTATCGGGAACAAAAACCTCGCCGGGCCCCTCAAGGGCGGCATAGGCGGGGCGCTTTTCGGAGGGGGTTATGCTGAGAGAATCGATGAAAAAGCCCACAAAGGTATCGCCGCCTTCAAGCATTAAGGAAAGCGAACATTCCTGCGATTCAATCGCCATAAAGGACACGGAAACATAGCTCCACTCGCCGCCTATTGACGAAATATTTATAAAAAGCGTGCTTCCGCCGTTATCGAGGGAGGCGGAAGCCTTCGGCTCCGAGAGGGAGTCGGAAAGCGGATTCAGGACATACGCGGAAAAGGTATAAAATCCCCCTTCCGTAAGGGAAATGGGCTCGCAATATTCAAGTATATGGTTTGTGACGTCAAAGCCCGTATCGCCGTAGGGGTTTGACACTTGCATACCGTTTCTGCCCTCATACGCGGCGGCAGGGTCTATCATTCCGCCGTTGTAATATTTTGCGGCTTCCTCTTCATCCTCAAAATCGCCGTAAAGAATGAGGTTGGAGAAATCATCCTCATCATCCTCGGCAAAGGCGGAAGGGACGGCAGAGAAAAGCATTACAGCCGCAAGAAAAAAAGACAATAGTTTCTTCATAGTGATATCATTCCAAAAAATATTAGTTTACGCCGCAAAGCAATTATTTCAGTATATCATAAAGCTATTATATCACCGTATTGCACAAATGTCCACAAAAAACGAAGGAGTGTTTTATGAACATTTTGTGAAAAGGTAAATGCAATACTTTGGTTGACATTGTGCGGTAAAATGTTGTATGCTTAGAGAAGCAAAGATGAGGTGTGCGATATGAGGATAATATTTATAAGGCACGGAGATCCTGACTACGAACGGGATACCGTCACCGAGCGCGGGCGCAGGGAAGCGGAGGCGCTTTCGAGGCGCGTTTTAAAATGGGATGTTGACGCGTTTTATTGCTCGCCGCTCGGAAGGGCGAGGGACACGGCAGATGTGTCGCTGAAAAAGCTTGGCCGTACTGCCGAGGTGTGCGACTGGCTGCGAGAATTTGACGCCCCTATTCTCGATCCGAAAACGGGGAAGCGGCGGATACCGTGGGATCTTATGCCCTCCTACTGGACGAATAAGCCGGAGCTTTACGACAAGGATCGCTGGTATGAAAGCGATGTAATGAAAACAGGGCGGGTCGGCGAGGAATACGGGAGAGTGTGCGGCGGTCTTGACGGCATCCTCGAAGGCTACGGATATATCAGGAGGGGAGGGATATATACAACGGAAAAGGGCTGCAAGAAAACAATAGTATTCTTCTGCCATCTGGGAGTGCAGTTTGCAATGCTGTCCCATCTTTTCGGAATATCGGCTCCCGCAATATGGCAGAATTTCTTTGCGGCGCCGACCTCTGTCACAGAGCTTGTCAGCGAGGAGAGGATAAAGGGCGAGGCGGTTTTCCGCTGCAAGCGGCTGGGCGATATTTCCCATCTTTATGCGGAGGGAATAGAGCCGTCGGATTCGGGCTTTTTTGAGGAAATATACAAGGGATGACGGAACGGATAATGCAAGGAGCCGTTTTTGCCTTGACTATAACGGTAAAAAAAGGTATAATACTTTAAATCGGACGTATTGGAGAAAAAATATGAGAATGAGAACGAGAAAGCATCTCGATGAAAGGCTGAACGACTGTTCCGCCGTCTTTTTCGGGAATGCTGATGAAGCGGACAGGGATTTTCTCAGGCATCCGCTCCACATGGAGATAGGCTGCGGAAAGGGGAAATTTATTACGCAGCTTGCGGCACGGAACCCCGAGGTCAATTACCTCGTATCGGAAATGGCAGACAATGTAATAGTGCTTGCCGCGGAAAAGGTCATAAAGGCGGAGCTTAAAAACGTGCGCTTTGCGGCGGGAAATTTCAAAAACCTTGCCGACTCAATCCCTGAGGGGGCGGTGGATCGGATATACCTTAATTTCAGCGATCCGTGGCCAAAGAAGGGACACGCAAAGAGGCGCCTTACCCACAAGAATTTTCTTGATTTGTATAAGAAAATCCTCGCGCCTGACGGGGAAATTCATTTTAAAACGGACAACCGTCCCTTATTTGATTTTTCGCTTGAAAGCTTTGCGGAAAACGGCTTTGAGCTGTATGACATTACATATGACCTGCACCAAAGCGGCTTTGAGGGAAACATAATGACGGAGTACGAGGAACGGTTTTCGGGCATGGGCGTTAAGATAAACAGAGTTGTGGCGCGTATTAAGCAGGAATAAAAAAAGCAGACGATAAAATTTATCATCTGCTTCTGGTGCCCGAGACCGGGATCGAACCGGTACGGCTTTAAGGGCCGCAGGATTTTAAGTCCTGTGCGTCTGCCAGTTCCGCCACTCGGGCATAGCGCTATTATAGCAAAAAAAAATCGGATTGTCAATAGGCGGTGTGAATAATTGGAACGCTTTACAAAGCTCTTCTCGGCAACGGTGCTGGGAACGGGGAACAACAACGCAATATTTACGGACGCGGGGAAAAGGTATGTGTTTAAGGGCTACTATAAGCTTCGCGCCGACGGGGAAAACGATTTCACGCTTTTTTTCTCAAACAGCATTGAGACAACGGGAAGCTTCTCACGGGGAGAATTGGGCGGAAGCTATACAATAAAAAAGGCATACGCCGCACTTTCCCGCGACAAGGTAAGCGAATGTAAAATTACTCCCGTAACATTTTCGGGGAAAGAAGAAAAGAGCGTTTTGCCGGGGGAGATTTTTTCTTGCGACGAGTTTTCCTTTAAATATGAAAAAGGGAGCTATCTCGTCCTTTCCTTTGAAACAGAAAGCGAGGAACGCATCCTTTTGCCGACAACGAACGAAAGCGCCTCTACGGGAAGAATATTCGTTGACGGGAAAGAAATAAACTCGGACAATCACTCATACAGACCGTGCTTTATAGGAATAAGGCGCGATTTTGACAAAACAGCGGGCTTTTTCGGAGATTCCGTCACGCAGGGGACGAGAACCGCGAACGACGCCTATGAGGCGTGGACGCACAGGATTGGGCAGTCCTTCCCCGAAAATATAAGCATGTGGAACATAGGCATGGGCTGGTCGAGGGCATATGACGCCGCGGCGGGAGGAATATTTCTTGAAAAGGCGGCAATGTGCGACGAGGTGTTTATGTGCTTCGGAGTGAACGATATAAAGAGCGGCGGAAGGCGCGGAGAGGAGATAATAAAAGACCTTGAGCGCGCCGCAGAGCTTATGAGGGAAAGAAACCCCGATATCAAGATATATTTTCTGACTGTTCCGCCCTTTGACCTTGAAGAAGGAGAGGCGGAGCGCAGAAAGGTGAACGAATATATAAGGTCAAAGCCGATGGGAGAGTATTTTGACATTGCGTCCGTGCTTGAGGAGGGCGCCGACGGCGCGGTTAAAAGGGAGTACAAGTCTGACGAGTGCGACGCGCATCCTAACGGCAGAGCGGGAGAAGCTGTATTTGAAAGCTTCCGCGAATGGAGAAAAAGGTGGCTTCAATGGTAAAGAAGGTCATACTGTGGCTGCTTGTGGCGGCAAATATGATTGTGATATTTTCCCTTTCCTCACAGCCTGCGGATGAGTCAAACGTGACAAGCGGTGAGTTTGCTTACCGTGTGCTGAACGCTGTTTCGCCGTCCTTCAGAGCCCTTTCCGAGGATGAAAAACTTGAAATTGTGGAAAGTACGCAGAAAATATTCCGAAAGGGCGCGCATTTATCCATATATGCGCTGCTGGGCTTTTTGATATGCCTTTTGATAATGTCGGACTGCGGCGTTAAGCGCAGCCTCCTTATTGCGCCCTTTGCCGCGGCTTTATATGCCGTAACGGACGAGCTGCATCAGCTTTTTGTCGCGGGGCGAACGGGATTGCTCGGAGACGTCGCTATAGATTTTCTCGGAGCGGTATGCGGCGCTCTGCTCGCCGCCGCAATACTAAAGCTTATTGCGAAAATCAGGAGAAGGCGGCATGAAGAATAAGCGGGGCTGCCCGCGCGTTTTCGAAGCTTGAAGCAGCGGCATACGGCGCACGGTCTGTTTGCTTATTTTTTACATTATGATTTGCGGCGCCGCAGGGCGGCGGAACGGAGGAATGAATATTATTATGAGCGGTATGGTTGATTTGCACACTCATGTGCTGTTTGATATAGACGACGGATCGGATACGGTTGAAGAGTCTTTGGCGCTTTTGCGTGAGGCGGAGGATTCCGGAATCGTAAAAATGGCTCTGACGCCGCATTTTTCGGTGGGAGAGGATGTCGGAGAGTTTCTTGAAAAAAGAAACGAAAGGTTTGAAAAATTAAAAAAAGCCGCCGAGAGAGAGGGAGTGGGAATCCTTCTAAAATGCGGCGCGGAGGTATATATAACAGATGAAATATATAACGAGGCGGAGCTTGACAGGCTGGCGATAGGAGAAAGCCGTGTGATTTTGTCTGAATTTAAGTATCACGGTCTTTCCGGAGAAAAGTTCCTGGACTATGTAGACGAGATAATAAGCCACAAGCTTATCCCTCTTATAGCGCATCCGGAGAGGTATTCGTACTTAAGGCGCAGCAGGATGCTTGTAAATGCGCTGATCTCGCGCGGAGCGCTGCTGCAGGTTAACGCCGTAAGCCTTTTTGACGACAGCGATGAGGGCGCTTTTGCGCGTATGCTTGTTGAACGGGGAGCCGCGTCTGTCATAGGAAGCGATGTACACCATACCGACTCCTACCGCCTTGAGGCGGTGAGAAGATTAAAGGATATGGACAATGATGATATTTCTTACATGACGGAGGACGCTCCCGATATGATATTTGAAAACTCGAAGGAGATTGCGTCTATCGAACCGGAGCTTTTATAGCCGTAACGATAGACGTCCGAGGCATTTTTGCCGGCTGTCTCCGCTTGCGGGAGCTTTGCCGGAGACAGCTCCGATTTAAAACGAAAGGAAGAATGATATGTTCAATATAACCGTAGTAGGGCTTGGAATAATAGGCGGTTCAATGGCGAAGGCGCTGAAGGGCTTTCGCGGCTGTACCGTTTACGGAATAAATCACAGGCAGGAAACCCTTGATATGGCGATTGCCGACAAGGTTATAGCAAACAGCGGAGAAACGGAGGATGAAATCCTTGAAAAAAGCGATTTGGTGATACTGGGGCTGTATCCGTCCCTTTGCGTTGATTTTGTGAAGAACCGTATCGACCGATTCAAAAAGGGCGCGATTGTAACGGATGTATGCGGCATTAAGGAAAAAATAGTTGACCGCATAACGCCGCTTATGCGTCCCGACATGGAGTTTGTCGGCGCGCATCCGATGGCAGGGCGCGAGGTGTACGGATATAAAAACAGCGTTGCCGACCTGTTTCAAAACTGCAACTTTCTGATTACTCCGACGGAAAAGAACTCGAAGGAGGCAATCTCGCTTATTGATGAAATGGCATATTATATAGGCGCAAAAAAGGTTGTGCATATATCGCCGCGCGCTCATGATGAAATGATAGCCTATACAAGCCAGCTCATGCACGTTATAGCCGTTGCGCTCTGCGACAACAAGCATATTGAAACAGCGGCGTCCTTCAGTGCGGGCTCCCTTCGCGACTGCACAAGAGTTGCCGTGATAAACGAGGTTCTCTGGAGCGAGCTGTTTATTGAAAATAAGGACGCTCTTTGCGTGCTGATAGACGAGCTGAAGGAAAGCCTTAATAAAATGGAGAACGCCATAAAGAACGGTGATTACGATACCCTCAAGGCAATAATGAGGGGAGCCACTCAGGCAAAGCTTAAGTGGCTGAACGGATAAAATCGGATGCCCCGTTTTGCCGAGGACATATTCTCGGCAAAACGGGGCATTATTATATCTTTATATTTTTCCTCGAACCTCGGTGACTTTACCCAAAATCATTACATCGGAGGAATCGCTGTTTTCGATAACAATGGGGTCATAGGCGGAATTTAACGGCATGAGAATTATACCCATGTCCTTTTTTATGAGCTTTTTTACGGTAGTCTCCCCGCCGTTGATCATGGCGACGCAGATATCGCCGTTCTCACAGTCGTACTGGCGCTTTACTATAACCAAATCGCCGTCCATCATACGGGGATACATACTGTCGCCCCGAATCCTGAGAAGAAAATAATCGTCAACGTCACAGTCGCGGAGATATACGTCCTCATAGCCTAACACCTCCTGCGCGGATTCGGTCGGCATACCCGCGCGCACATAACCGAGAACGGGGACGCTTTTCAGCGCTTTGCCGCGGGATTGCCCCGTGAGATAATCTATACTGACATTAAATATTTCGCCTAACCTCATCAGCGTGCCGTATTCGGGAGTGTTTTTGCCCGATTCCCACATTGCGACGGCAGACTGGGAAACGCTCAGCGCTTCGGCAAGCTTTTTTTGGGACATCCCGTCCCGTGTTCTTAAGCTTTTAAGTGTTTCGCCCAACATTGCAGTCCCTCCTGTCCTGTTTATGAGACTATTATATCACTTAAAATGATAATGTCAAGAGGAAAAACACAAAATAATACTAAAAATATCATTTCAAATGTTGACAAATGGAGAAAAACATGCTAATATTATCACATCAAATGATAATTGATGATTTTTAATGAAGGAGGAAATATCTATGACGGCGGAAAAGGTAAAGAGATATCCGGGAATGGTTATAATAAAAAAGGAAACGCAAGCAAGGCTTGCAAAGCTCGAAAAGGAGATAAAGGAGCTTGAGAACAGAATGGAGCGCGCGGAGCGGAGGCACGAAACGGAAGGCAAGGTGGTGAGCCTGCTTGCCATAAAGGAGGAAAGACTTCGCGTGACGGAGAAGCTTCTGCATGAGATTGAGGAATCCACCCTTGAGGTGGAGGAGGCAATAGCGGCCGCGGCTCCGGAGCTTACGCCGCTTGAGCTGATAATAATAACGAAGCTCTATGTTGAGGGCATAAGATGGAACGAGCTTATCGACCTATTGCAGACGAATCCCGAATACACGCGCTTTTGCTATGAGAGAAGCACATATATGCGCGCCCACAGAGCGGCTCTTGATAAGCTGATGAATTACAAAACGGATAAATAAAATCGAAAAAC
>CAZIBK010000031.1:0-11794 GCA_964537125.1 uncultured Oscillospiraceae bacterium | reverse complement strand
GCGGCTTTATGAGGTTATTATACCATGTAAGCCGTGTAAAATCAATGATTTACTCATCATAAAATCAGGCATTTTGGACTTTGGCGCGCATGAAGCGGGAGGGCTTTTCAAAAAAATAAGAAAAATCGAAAAAAGTGATTGCTTTTTTTATAAAAGTGTGGTATTATATTCTCTGCGTCAAGAAATGATATGTGCTTGTAGCTCAGTTGGATAGAGTATTTGGCTACGAACCAAAGGGTCGGGGGTTCGAATCCCTTCAAGCACGCCAGTCGGAGCAAAGCAAATTTGCTCCGACTTTTTTGTTTTTGATAATCTGTTTGATAAACTGCAGGCATTTCGGGCTTTACATCGAAAAAAATATGTGCTAAAATTATGATGTGATACCTATTGGGAGGTTTTGAATTTGAATTATGACGTTATAATCATCGGCGCGGGACCCGGAGGCATTTTTTCCGCATATGAGCTCAGCCGCCTTAATCCCGAACTTAAAATAGCCGTAATAGAGCAGGGGCAGGAGCTTGAAAAGAGGAAGTGTCCGATAGACGGCAAAAAAATAAAGAACTGCGTAAACTGCAGGAGCTGTTCGATAATGACCGGCTTCGGCGGCGCGGGCGCCTTTTCCGACGGAAAGTATAATATAACAAACGGCTTCGGCGGAACACTGTATGAATATATAGGCAAGCAGAAAGCAATTGAGCTGATGGAATATGTGGATAGGATAAATCTTGAATACGGCGGAAAGGGTACAAAGCTCTACTCTACCGCCGGCACTAAGATTAAAACGCTCTGTATGCGGAACGGACTGCGCCTTCTTGACGCGTCGGTGCGCCATCTCGGCACGGATATAAATTATGTCGTACTCGGCAACCTATACAGGCATCTGAGCGAAAGGGTGGACTTCTTCTTTAATTCGCCCGTTGAAAAGGTGAGCATCCTTCCGAGCGGAGGATATGCCGTCAGCACGGGCGACAAGACATATACGGGCGGCAAGTGCATCATATCCGCGGGCCGCAGCGGGAGCAAGTGGATGGAAGGAGTTTGCCGCGACCTCGATATACCTACGAAGTCCAACCGAGTTGACATAGGTGTGAGAGTTGAGCTGCCCTATGAGATATTTGCGCATCTTACGGACGAGCTTTACGAAAGCAAAATTCTTTACAGAACGGAGAAATACGGCGACATGGTGCGTACCTTCTGTATGAATCCGCGCGGAGCCGTAGTAAACGAAAATACAAACGGTATCATGACGGTAAACGGCCACAGCTACAGCGACCCCGAAAAGCAGACGGATAACACGAACTTTGCGCTTTTGGTGTCTAAGCACTTTACAGAACCCTTTAAGGATTCAAACGGCTACGGCGAAAGCATAGCGCGCCTTTCAAATATGCTCGGCGGAGGCGTTATGGTGCAGCGCCTGGGAGATCTTATACACGGTCAGAGAAGTACCGTAAGCCGTATAAACGAGGGCTTTGTTACGCCTACTCTTTCCGCGACGCCCGGCGATTTGAGCCTTGTAATACCGAAGCGAATCCTTGACGGTATTATAGAAATGATTTATGCTCTCGATAAGATTGCACCCGGTACCGCAAATGAGGATACGCTCCTCTACGGCGTTGAGGTCAAGTTCTATAATATGGAGGTCGTAATAGACGAAAACCTTGAAACAAAGCACAAGGGACTTTTCGTAATAGGCGACTGCAGCGGTATTACTCACTCGCTTTCGCACGCGTCCGCAAGCGGCGTACATGTGGCAAGGCACATTGTCGGCGAAGAGTAATTCGGCTTGACAATAAAACCTGCGAATGCTATAATTTTTATAAATCACTTTAAAATCAAAAGCTTTTGAAATATGTCAAGGGCGGCAAGGCCTTTGGCATATTTTGGGCATACGGAGGGAGCGGCGGCTTTCATGAAGGCGGTTATTTTGGCGGGAGGCTTCGGCACACGCATCAGCGAGGAAAGCATTTTTCGCCCGAAGCCTATGGTTGAGATAGGCGGAATGCCGATACTTTGGCATATAATGAAAATATATTCTCACTACGGGTTTAACGAGTTTATCATATGCGCGGGCTACAAGCAGCATGTAATAAAGGAATGGTTTGCGGATTATTTTCTGCATACAAGCGACGTCACCTTTGATTTTACCCAAGGGAACAAGGTTGTTGTACACAATCGTTTCTCCGAGCCGTGGAAGGTGACAATCATTGACACGGGCTTAAATACAATGACCGGGGGAAGAGTGAAGCGCATACAAAAATATATAGAAGATGAGACTTTTCTTCTCACATACGGAGACGGGCTTTCCGATATAGACATAGGGAAGCTTGTCAGCTTTCACAAAGCCCACGGGAAGATTGCCACAATTTCCGCCGTTACGATGGAGCAGCGCTTCGGAATGCTCGGAATTGACGAGACGGGCTCAATATATTCCTTCCGCGAAAAGGCTGCGTATGACGCGGCGCGCATAAACGGCGGATACATGGTTCTGAACAGAGAGGTTTTTGATTATATCGACGGCGATGAGACCGTATTTGAGGAGGATACAATGCCGCGCCTTGCGGAAGCCGGAGAGCTCAAAGCATATATTCATAACGGCTTCTGGAAGCCGATGGACTCAAAAAAGGAGATGGACAGCTTAGAGGCTATGTGGGAGAGCGGACACGCTCCGTGGAAGGTCTGGGATATATGAAGAAATGCCCGCGGCGTCTTGCGCCGAATCGGAGCCGACGCTTCGGTTTGACACGGTCCGCTCGGGGCATCTTCCCGTACAGTGTGTGATTAAGGCGGAAGGGAGCGCGAAAAATGGAGCTTGACTTTTACAGGGGAAAACGTGTTTTCGTGACGGGGCATACGGGCTTTAAGGGAAGCTATCTTGTAAAAATGCTTTCCATGCTCGGAGCCGAGGTGACGGGCTACGCATTACAGCCCGAAAACGAAAGCGTATTCAATATATTAAACCTTAAAGAGGAAATAAATTCCGTCATAGGCGACATAAGGAACCTTGACGCGTTATCTGAGGCTTACAGGCTTGCGGAGCCTGAGATAGTCTTTCACCTTGCGGCTCAGCCGCTTGTTATAGAAAGCTATAAAAACCCCGCCTATACCTACGAGACAAATGTTATGGGGACGGTAAACATTCTTGAATGTGTGCGGCTTTACGGCGCAAAAAGCGTTATAAACGTGACGACAGACAAGGTGTACAAAAACCGCGAATGGGAGTGGGGCTACCGCGAAAACGAGGAGCTTGACGGCTTTGAGCCGTATTCGAACAGCAAGTCCTGCTCGGAGCTTGTCACCGCGTCATACAAGCGCTCCTTTTTGGATGATAAGGGAATTGCCGTATCCGCAATGCGCGCGGGAAACGTCATAGGCGGAGGCGACTTTGCGAAGGATCGCATTATCCCCGACTGTGTGCGCGCGGTCAGGGACGGCAGGGAAATCATATTGAGAAATCCCTCCTCGGTACGCCCGTTTCAGCACGTTTTTGAACCGCTTGCGGCGTATATGACGGTCGCGGCAAGGCAGTATGAAAATCCCCGTCTTTCGGGGAGCTACAATGCGGGGCCCGACGAGGGAGACTGCGTGACTGCTGCCGCTCTTGCGGATATATTCATAAAAAAATGGGGAGAAGGAGCGTCTCGGCGGTGCGAAAACGGCTCGCCCTTTCACGAGGCGAACTTTTTAAAGCTTGACAATTCAAAAATTAAGCGCACGTTCGGCATAAGGAACGTGTGGAATATAGAAAAAGCGGTTGAAAAGACGGTGGAATGGACAAAAGCGTATTTTAGCGGAGAGGACATTGTAAAGGTTACGGAGGACGAAATACGCGGATTTTGGGAGGAAAGATAAATGGCGGAAAAAACGGAGCGCGAGGCGCGTGAGGAGATACTTTCTCTTGTGCGTGAATATGCGAGAAAATATCACAGCAATTCCGAACCCTTCAAGGAGGGGGACAGAATAAATTACGCGGGCAGAGTGTACGACGAAAACGAAATGGTAAATCTTTGCGACAGCGCGCTGGATTTTTGGCTTACGGCGGGACGCTATGCGGATACCTTCGAGCGGAAAATGGCGGAGTATCTTAATGTAAAGAGCCTTTTCCTTGTAAATTCGGGCTCGTCGGCAAATCTTTTGGCGTTTTACGCGCTGACCTGCGCCGAGCTCGGAGAGAGAAGGATACGGCGCGGAGACGAGGTAATAACCGTGGCGGCGTCCTTCCCGACAACCGTTTCGCCTGTTGTCCAGTTCGGAGCCGTGCCTGTTTTTCTGGATGTTGACATTCCCTCCTACAATATAGATGTTACGCTTCTTGAAGAGGCGCTGAGCGAAAAGACGAAAGCCGTTATGATTGCGCACACGCTCGGCAATCCCTTTAACATAAAGGCTGTGAAGGAGTTCTGCGAAAGACATTCGCTTTGGCTCGTGGAGGACAACTGCGACGCTCTCGGCTCGGAATACACTCTTGACGGGAAAACGCAGCTTACGGGAACCTTCGGCGACATCGGAACGTCGAGCTTTTATCCGCCCCACCACATAACAACGGGCGAGGGAGGCGCGGTATATACGAATAATCCCGTTCTGGCAAAATGCATCCGCTCCCTCCGCGATTGGGGGCGCGACTGCGTTTGCCCTTCGGGTACGGACAATTCCTGCCGCCACCGTTTTGACCGACAGTTCGGGCTTTTGCCCGAGGGCTATGACCATAAATATGTTTATTCGCACTTCGGCTTTAATCTTAAAGCGACGGAAATGCAGGCGGCAATAGGCGTTGCGCAGCTTGACAAGCTTGACGGCTTCATAAAAAAGCGCCGCGAAAATTTTGCCCGCCTTAAAGCGGCGCTCGAACCGGCGTCGGACAAGCTTATCCTGCCCGAATTTGAGAAGGAAGCCAATCCCGACCCGTTCGGGTTTATCATGACCTGCCGCGAGGGCGTGTCAAGGGAGAAGATAACATCCTTCCTTGAAGCGAGAAATATACAGACGAGGGCGCTTTTTTCGGGGAACATCATCCTGCACCCGTGCTTTGACGAGCTGAGGGAGGAAGGGCGCGGCTACCGTGTAGTCGGCGAGCTTAAAAATACAGACAGAATAATGCGCGACTCCTTCTGGGTGGGAGTTTATCCCGGAATGACGGATGAAAAGATAGATTATATGGCAAAGAGCATTATTGAAGCCGCAGAGGGGAACTGATAATGGCAGAAATAAAGGTTTCGGATTATATTGCAAAATACGCGGTATCAAAGGGAATAACTCACTGCTTTACGGTGACGGGCGGGGGCGCTATGCACTTAAACGACTCGTTCGGTCACGCCGAGGGGCTTTCCTGCGTTTATCAGCACCACGAGCAGGCGGCGGCAATGGCGGCGGAGTGCTATGCGAGGCTTGAAAACCGCCCTGCGCTTCTCTGCGTGACGACGGGCCCCGGCGGCACAAACGCGCTGACGGGGGTTTTGGGCGCGTACCTTGACAGCATACCTATGATAGTCGTTTCCGGGCAGGTGCGCTTTGATACCTGTGTGAGAAGCACAGGTCTTAATTTGCGTTCGCTGGGGGATCAGGAGTTTGACATTACAAGGGCGGTTGCCTCCATGACAAAGCTTGCGAGGATGGTTACGGAGCCCGAAATGATAAAATACTGCCTTGACGAGGCGTTTTATCTTGCCCTTTCGGGCAGGCGCGGCCCCGTGTGGCTTGATATCCCGATGAATGTTCAGGGGGCTTATGTCGAGGAGGAAGCGCTTCCGTCCTTTGACGCGCCTCGGGAGGAAAATCATATTCCCGATGAAACGGCGGATAAAATAATCGGCAAAATAGCGAGTTCAAAGCGTCCCGTCCTGTATGCGGGGAACGGAGTGCGCCTTTCGGGCGCGCATGACACGTTTTTAAGAGCGGCTGAAAAGCTCAACATCCCCGTTGTTACTACATGGGACGGCATAGATGAAATATATGACGAGCATCCGCTCTATATCGGGCGCGGCGGCAACATGGGCGACCGCGCGGGAAACTTCGCCGTGCAGAACAGCGACCTTGTTTTTTCGGTGGGCAACCGTCTGAGCATAAGGCAGGTGGGCTTTAACTACAAAACATGGGCGAGAGAGGCGTTTGTCATAGCGAACGACATTGACCCCGAGGAGCTGAAAAAGCCGACAGTACATGTGGAGATGCCCGTCTGCGGCGACGCGGGGGAGCTTCTTGAAAAGCTTGACAAAAAGCTTACGGGAAAGCTTTTTAAGGATGAATCATGGCTTAACGTTTGCCGAGGGTGGCGTGAAAAATACCCCGCGGTTACAATCGGGCAGCGAGAGCAGCAGGAGCCCTGCAACGTATACGCGGCGATAGATATTATAAGCTCCCTTCTTCCCGAAAACGCCGTTACGGTAGTAGGGAACGGATCGGCTTGCGTTGTGGGAAGCCAGGCGTTCAGGATAAAGCGCGGAAGCCGTTTTATAGTAAATTCGGCAGTTGCGTCGATGGGGTACGACCTGCCTGCGGCAATCGGAGCGGCGTTTGAGACGGGAGGAGAAATAATCCTCATAACGGGAGAGGGCAGCATACAGATGAACATCCAGGAGCTTCAGACGATAGTACACCACTTTCTTCCGATTAAAATATTCCTCATAAATAACGGCGGCTACCATTCGATACGTCAGACACAGAGAAACTTTTTCAAAAAGGGGCTTGTGGGCGTGGGATATGACAGCGAGGATTTGTCCTTCCCCGACATGGGAAAGATAGCGTGGGCTTACGGCATAAAGTACGACAAGGCGGAGCGTATAGCCGAGCTTCCCGCAAAGACAAGAGAGGTTCTTGCGGAAAAGGGCCCCGCAATACTTGAAATTTTTGTGGACACAAAGCAGAGCTTTGAGCCTAAGAGCGCGTCAAAGCGGCTGGAGGACGGGCGCATGGTTTCGGCGCCGCTTGAGGACATGGCTCCCTTCCTTGAAAGGGAAGAATTTCTGAAAAATATGATAATTCCGCCGCTTGAGGAATAGACGATGAAAAACGCTGTTGTTACCGGCGCAAGTTCTATGATAGCCTCGCACCTCATAGAATACCTTGTGCGTAAAAATACGGGCGTACTCGCGTTGGTGCGTCCGAAAAGCCCGAAGATGGGGAACATTCCCTCCTCGCCTCTTGTGAAAATCCTCGAGTGCGATATTTCGGACACAGACTCGTTAAATACAGATGAAAAATGCGACGCCTTTTTCCACTTCGCGTGGGAGGGAACGGGAGGAAGCGCCCGTGACGACGCTGCCTTGCAGGAGAGAAACGTTCAAAACACGCTTAAGGCAATGCGCCTTGCCGAAAGGATGGGGGCTAAGGTTTTCGTCACCGCCGGATCTCAGGCGGAGTACGGCGTGACGGACAAGCCTCTTACGCCCGATACGCCCCTTGCGCCGCTTACGGAATACGGACGCGCAAAGGCGCGGGCGGCTCAGGCGGTGGACGGTGAGTGCGGCATTATTCATGTACACGGGAGGATACTCAGCGTGTACGGCGAGGGCGATAACGACTTTACCCTCGTATCCACGGCAATAAGAAAGATGTCGGCAAATGAGGAAACAGCCTTTACGGACGGAACTCAGATGTGGGACTATCTTTTCGCGGGGGACTGCGCCGAGGCCTTTTATCTTATGGCGGAAAAGAGCCGAAAAAATGCAGTATATGTGGTCGGAAGCGGCAAATGCCGCCCGCTGAAGGAGTATATTCGGATTATAGCCGAGGAAACGGGCTACAAAAGAGAGATAGGCTTTGGCAGGGCGCCGCAAAATCCGAAGAGTCCGAAATTCCTTTGTGCGGATATTTCCGCGCTTCGGGATATAGGCTTTGAACCGAGGACGGATTTCAGAAGCGGCATCAGAAAAATACTTAAGAAGAGATGAATTTATGAATATAAAAATACGAAACTCTCTGCTCCTTGTGATAACGGCGGCAGTATGGGGCGTTGCCTTTGTGGCTCAGGACGTGGGGATGGATTACATCACTCCTTTTACCTTTAACGGTGTAAGATGCCTTATCGGCGCGGCTGTTTTAGTGCCTGTAATTTTTATAAGGGATAGGGCGAAGGGCGAGGGCGCCTTCCCGTGGAGGAGCAAAGCTCTTTGGATAGGCGGTATTCTCTGCGGCGCGTCGCTGTGCCTGGCGTCGAATTTGCAGCAGTACGGCATAAGCCTTTCCGACGCCAGCGTCGGCAAGGCGGGCTTTATCACAACGTTCTACATAGTTTTGGTGCCGATTGCGGGCATATTTATAAAAAAGCGCTGCCCCGTGTCGGTATGGATTGCGGCTCTCATAGCGGCGGGCGGATTGTATCTGCTCTGTGTGCCTCAGGGCGCGGGCTTTGCGATAGAATTTCCGGATATACTCGTCTTCTTGTGCGCCCTCTGCTTTACCGTGCAGATACTTTTTGTGGACAGCTATTCGCCAAGGGTTGACGGATTAAAGCTTGCCTGCATACAATTTTTTGTGTGCGGCGTAATATCGGCTGTTCTCGCGCTTATTTTCGACGACATATCCTTATCGCGGATTCTTGCGGCGTATATCCCGATCCTTTATGCGGGCGTGTTCTCCTGCGGCGTCGGTTATACGCTCCAGATAATAGCCCAGAAGGGGCTGAACCCGACGTTGGCGTCAATCATAATGAGCCTTGAATCGTCAATCAGCGTTATCGCCGCGTGGGCGATACAGGGAAAGGCGATGAACGCAAGGCAAATCGCGGGCTGCGCGGTGATGTTCTGCGCCATAATAATAGCTCAGATACCGTCTAAAGAAAAGGAGAAGATTAAAGATGAAGATAAATGTAACGGATAAACGCGGTGCGGACGTAAATCCGCACATGATAGGTCTGTTTTTTGAGGATATCAACTACGGAGCCGACGGAGGGCTTTACGGCGAGCTTCTGGAGAACCGCTCCTTTGACTTTTTCCCGACTAAGATATTTCCCGACATTTCTCCCCTGACGGCGTGGGAAAAGGTGGGGAATTGTGAATTTTCCTCCGAAACGGAAGAGCCGCAGAGCGGCGTAAATCCGCAGTATGCCCGCGTTTCGGGCAAAAAGGGCGAGGGCGTCGCAAACCGCGCCTATGAAGGCATATTTGCCGAAAAGGGCAAAAGGTACGACCTTTCGCTCTATGTAAGGGGCGAAGCGTCCTTAAAGGCGGAGATAAAAAACGCCGATGCGAGCGCGGCGGCTGTCGCCTTTGAAACAAGCGGCGGATGGAAAAGGTATTCCTTCACGCTTACGGCGGAGGAAACGCTTTTTGACGGAAAGCTCTGTATTACCTTGGAAAATGACGGAGCGTTTGACATTGACATGGTGAGCCTTTTCCCCGAGGATACGTTCAATTCGCGCAAAAACGGGCTGAGACGCGACATGGCGGAGGCTCTCAAAAATTTAAAGCCCGGTTTCCTGCGCTTTCCCGGCGGCTGCATAGTCGAGGGCAACGGGCTTGAAAACCGCTACAGATGGAAGGAAACCGTCGGGCGCGTCGAGGATCGAAAATGCAATTGGAACCGCTGGCAGGACAGCGATGTGGGCGTAACGGCGCATGATTATTTCCAAAGCAACGGTCTGGGCTTTTATGAATATTTCCTGCTTTGCGAGGATCTCGGCTGCGAGCCGCTGCCGGTGCTTAACTGCGGCATGGGCTGCCAGTACCAGTGCGACGAGGCGGCGGACGATTTGACAGAATATATCGAGGACGCCCTTGACCTTATAGAATTTGCGAACGGAGACCCCGAAAAGAACAGCTGGGCAGCCCTCCGCGCCGAGCAGGGGCATCCGGAGCCGTTCGGGCTTCACTGCCTCGCCATAGGCAACGAGCAGTGGAACGAAAAGTATTTCGTAAGATATGAAAAATTTCAGGAGGCAATAGCAAAGGCTCATCCCGAGATAAAGCTTATAACCTCATCGGGACCATACGCCTCGGGAGAAGAGTTTGACAACGCGAAGGCATGGCTCAAAGGGAAGGACGAAGCCTTTGCCTGCCTTGTAGACGAGCATTATTATCTGAACAGCGGCATGATGTTTGCGAACGCCGACAGGTACGATTCCTATGACAGAAACGAAACGAAGGTTTTTGTGGGGGAATACGCCTGCCACATCACCGAAGAACAGCCGCGTCCCAACAGCCTTGAAGCGGCGCTTGCGGAGGCCGCGGTGATGACGGGCTTTGAGCGCAACGCCGACGTGGTGCGCCTTGCGTCATACGCGCCGCTTTTCGGGCGGATAGGCTACACCCAGTGGACGCCGGATTTGATATTTGTAAACAATCACAGCGTAATGCTTACGCCGTCGTACCATGTGCAGTCGCTTTTTGCGCATAATCTCCCAACCTTTACGGTTGAGACGGAGCGCGAGCCCGACGGGGACGTGTTTATTTCTGCAGGGTTTGACGAAGAAAGCGGAGAATATATTTTAAAGCTCGTAAATAAGGGCGGGAAGAAGGATATCGTCCTTACCGTCCCCGTTGAGGCGGTATCTTTGACGGAAATAACCCTTGCCTCGAACGAGCTTTCGGATGTAAATACGCCGGAGGACGGAGAAAGGGTTAAGCCGAGGAGCATTACGCGCCCCGTAGGCGGCAGAGAGATAGCTCTTACGGCAGAAAAATATTCTTTCAATATTTATAGAATAAAATAGTTGACAAAGCTTTGATTATAACATATAATGAGAACAGATGTTCGCACAGAAAGAGGGAATTATCATGTCAATGGAAAAAAAGGAAGCGCTCGCCCTTGCGATGAGCCAGATAGAAAAGCAGTTCGGAAAGGGGAGCGTAATGAAGCTCGGCTCCAATACGCATCTCAACGTGGAGGCAATACCCACAGGCTCGCTGAGCCTTGACATAGCCCTCGGCGTAGGCGGTGTGCCGAGAGGAAGAATAGTTGAAATATACGGGCCCGAGTCCTCGGGTAAAACGACTATTGCCCTGCATATTATAGCGGAGGCGCAGAAGCGCGGCGGCGAAGCGGCTTTTGTTGACGCGGAGCACGCGCTTGACCCCGTGTACGCAAAAAATATCGGCGTTGATGTGGATTCTCTCATAGTTTCTCAGCCGGACACGGGCGAGCAGGGGCTTGAAATAGCCGAAGCCCTCATCCGAAGCGGCGCGCTTGACGTAGTTGTCATAGACTCTGTCGCGGCGCTCGTTCCCAAAGCCGAAATTGACGGCGAAATGGGCGATTCTCATGTGGGTATTCAGGCGCGCCTTATGAGCCAGGCTCTCCGCAAGCTCAACGGCGTTATCGCAAAAACAAATACCGTCTGCATATTTATAAACCAGCTCCGCGAAAAGATAGGCGTGTTCTACGGGAATCCCGAAACGACCACCGGCGGCCGCGCGCTGAAGTTTTACGCCTCCGTCCGCATGGACGTAAGAAGGATAGAAGCGCTTAAATCCGGCACCGAGTTTATAGGGAACAGAACCAAGGTAAAGGTCGTAAAGAACAAGGTTGCGCCGCCCTTCAAGGAGGCGGAGTTTGATATGATGTACGGCAAGGGCATTTCCGCCGAGGGAAATATTCTCGATGTCGGCGTAAATATGGGGTTTGTTCAAAAAAGCGGAGCGTGGTTCTCCTACGAGGGTATGCGTATAGGTCAGGGACGCGACAACGCGAAGCAGTTCTTGTCGGAGCATCCCGATATGCTTGCGGAAATCGAGGCAAAGATAAGGGCAAAGCTTAACGAACGCCCCGAGGAACCCGGCGAGGAAAAAGAGGAAAAAGAAGAATAACAACAAAAGTCAACGGCTGTTTATCCCCTGTGATAAACAGCCGTTGACTTTTTAAATAA
>CAZIBK010000030.1:0-11798 GCA_964537125.1 uncultured Oscillospiraceae bacterium | reverse complement strand
CTTAAATATCGGTCCGCTCAAAAACCCGATAGCCGTATTTTGAATTACTGCAAATAATAAACCTCCGCAGCGTCAGACGGCAAATCATGTCCGGCACACAGACGCACCTTAGCCGTATCCGTTTCTAAAGCCGTGCCGTAAGAATCTATCTCAACGCCTATGGGGTAAAGGCTTATTCCGTAGCTGTCGCCTTCCCCGCCGCCGAGGTCAAGACATACAACCCAAGTATATGAACCGTCCCCGTTTTGCGCAAAGTCCCCCGCTGTCTGAGCGCATACTTTGCCATCTTCGTTTGTTACGGTTTGTCCCTCTGTTCCGTCGGACTGCAGGTTCAGCGTCATTCCGTCAGCGTTTTTCCAAACACCGGCAAAGTCCGATAAATCACCGTTTAATATCTTTCCGTAGTCATAGCCGGAGCATACCTCTGCCGCCTCGTCGCTGTCGAGAGCGTTTGTATAGACCTTTCCGTCCGACGTTATAAATGTAAAGCTGTCGCCGTCATTTTGAGCTTCTGTCGGGTCGCCCTCAAAGAGCAGCACCTCGCGCCCTTCGATCATATCTATCTTATAGAGCGACATTCCCCTTGCCTTGCTGAGGTCTGACTTATAATAAATCCAGCGCCCCTTTGCAGCCAAAATTACGCCCGCGCCGAACTTTTTCACCTTTCCGTCGGAGATGCGTATCTGCTTAACGCCCTCCTCGGTGTTTGCGTAAAGGTATTCGCCAAGCGCAAAGAGCGAATCGTCCGAAGCCCCCTCCAATGAGGCAAGCACCTCATTCTCCTTATATATTACGCCGTCCTTATAGGTAAACGCCGCGCCCGCCTTTACAAGAGAATCCGTACCGTTACCCTCCGTTATCTCGTTTTCGTCAAGCACGACTCCGCCGCAGCCCGCAAGGCATATAAGCGCCGCAAGCAAAAGAATTACCGTCTTTAATTTATTCATCGCTATCCCCGCTTTCTCTGAGCGAGTCTATTGCCTCGCCCAAATCTTTCATTGCGCTGCCGAATTCGGACCATGAGCCGCTTTGCATTGCGCTCTGCGCCCTGTCGTATGCTTCCACGGCTGCCGACGCGGCGTCGTAAGCCTCGCTTACCTCTTCCTTCGGAGGAAGCTCGGCACTCTCGCCGCTTCCGAAAAGCTCGTCAAAACATTCGGAAAGGGTTTCGCGCATAACCACCTTGTCGCCGTAGGATACAATTATCCTCTTTACCTCGGGTACCGCCGCGTCGTTTGACGTTGTAATATATATCGGTTCCACATAAATGAGGCTTTCCGCTATCGGTATGACGAGTATATTCCCTCTCAAAACGCTTGATCCGCCCTGATTCCACAGCGAAAGCTCCTTCGATATTGCCGCGTCCGAATCTATCCTGTTTTCAATATGGAGTGTGCCGTAAACCGTTCTTCCCGCCGGGAAACGGTATGATATCATGTTTCCGTAATTGTCCGCCGCAAGCCATGCCGCAAGGTTTTCCTTGTTTGCCGGCACAAAGGGCAGCATTAAAACGAGCTGCGCATTGTCCTCGCTGAAATTGCTTACGTTCAAGAGATTGTAATAGGGCTGCACATTCACGCTGTCCGTTCCGCGGTACTTTTCCTTTGCCCTCATCCAAAGGTCGGTATTTGCATAAAACGCCTCGGGGTCGCTCATGTGGTAGCGAAGATATACCTCGCTCTGCATATTGAAAATAAATTCAGGATACCTGATATGCCCGCTTACCGTGTCGGGCAGAGCTTCCTTGTGCATAACGCCGGGGTATATTTTGTCATAAGTCATGACAATAGGGTCGCTTTCATCGGTTATATAAATGTCAACCGTGCCCTCATAAGCGTCAACCACAGCCTTTGCGCTGTTTCTGAGGTAGCTTACTCCGTTATAGCTCGTTGAGTAGGGCATATTGTCGGAATATGTGTAAAGGTCAACTATCCAATAGAGCTTTCCGTCCTCGCCTACCACGATGTAGGGGTCATAATCCACCGTCATAAACGGCGCCGCTTTTTTCACTCTTTCAAGCACGTTTCTGTTCGGCAGAAGCTTGCTGTCGGAATTTATATATCCCGATATGAGCATTGTATAATCCGCGTTCTTTACGGAGAATATGAGGCGGTTTAAAAGATTCATCCTTATTCCCGACCTTGTTCCCTCGTAATCCGCCTCAACATTTTCATCGTTTAAAGCATAGTCGAACTCGTCTATCGAGGTATTTACTATGCAATAATTGTTCGTCTTTTCGCCGTAGTATATTCTCGGCTGTAAAACCTCAGGCGCGCCGCCGGTCGAAACTATGGGCATATCCTGTATTATGCACTCGGGCTGTCCCTCGGCTGTCACCGCGTTTACGGGATTCATCACTATGCCGTAGCCGTGAGTGTAGCGGAAGGTGCGGTTGATGTAGTTGTCCGCGCTTTCGGGGAGGCGGTCTATATCAAGCTCACGGGCGGCGATATTTACCGCGGTATTGCTGCCGTTAATGTCGTATTCCACAATATCCGAATCGTTGAAAATGTAGTAATTCCGTATGCTCTTTGTGGAATTCAGCACATCAAGGGTTGACTGCGGGTCTGTTATCCGTATGTTATTCACAATGTCCTGATTTTCCTCCAGCTTTTCCCTGTTCAGGCTCTGCTCCGCGGGGAACGTTCTCACAACAATATCGTCAAGCCCGAATCCAATCTTTGTATACTCTATATTATTCTCTATATACGGCGACTGAAGTGTTGCCTCGTTCGGCGCAACATAAAGCGAGTTCACTCCAAAGGACACAATGTTCATCACTATAAGCAGCGCCGGGAACACAAGAACAGTTATCACCGCCGCCTTGAATTTTTTCAGAAACAGAAATACCGCCGCAAGCGCGGATATTATGAAAAGCACATAGGGAGCCGCGCTGTAAAAGGGAATCCATATGTGTACATCGGTGAAAAGCGCGCCCGATGCGATGCTGTTTTGGGAAAGCAGCACGCCCTGTGCGTCAAAATAGTACATAAAGCCCCTTATAACGCATATCAAAAGCACGTTTACCGCCAAATGCAGAAACACTCCCGCGTCCGTCAGCGTTCCGCGCACCTTTCCTCTGTCTCCCTTTGCGAGAATCATAAGATACAGCACAATGTCAATTACAAGCACAAAGCCCAAAACGCACATGAGCGCGCTTGCCAGCGACTGCAAAAATTCTCTCGTAAAGAAAAAGTAGCTTATGTCAAGTCCGAAAACAGGCTCCGTCGTTCCCGAATTTACCCTGTTTCCGAAAAGCAGGAATTTCTCATACATTCCGCCCGAAAATATTGCCGCCGAAATTACGGCGCACAGCACGGAGGCTGTCCATACATATTTGCGCTTCAATACCTTCGGTGCCTCGCCCGCTATCCTCGCGGCGTTCTTCCTCATCCACATAAAGGACAGCGCAAAAATCGCCAGCGTCACAACAAAGCACAGAGCAAACATTTCAGCCCTTGCGAATATATCTGTGAAGAATACGGTCGTATATGCCTCTCCTATCTCCCTAACTTCAAGATAGCTTGCGTAAACCGCCGTCAGCGCGGCAAGCGCTATTATCAAGACTATTATCCCTATCGCTATTTTCAAAAAGCGTTTCACAATATCCCTCCTTGCAAATTTCAATCATAAAAGAGTGCGTCCGCAAAGGATTTCGCGTCAAAGGGCTGCAAATCGTCTATTCCCTCGCCCACTCCGACAAACTTTACGGGTATTCCGAGCTTTTCTCTTATCGTTATAATGATACCGCCCTTCGCGGTTCCGTCAAGCTTTGTGAGTACAATACCCGTTATTCCCGCGGCATTGTTGAACTCCTCCGCCTGATTTACGGCGTTCTGCCCGGTTGTCGCGTCAAGGACGAGCAGAACCTCTTTCCGCGCATCCGGAAGCTCGCGCTCAATAACCCTGTATATCTTTTTAAGCTCATCCATAAGGTTTTTCTTGTTATGGAGCCTTCCTGCCGTATCGCATATGAGAACATCCGCGCCTCGGCTTCTTGCGCTGACGCAGCCGTCAAAAATAACCGCCGCGGGGTCTGCGCCTTCCTGGAGGCGTACAAGCCTTACCTTGTTCCTCTCCGCCCATATTTCAAGCTGGTCTGCCGCCGCCGCGCGGAAGGTATCGGCAGCAGCCAAAACGACCTCCTTGCCCTGAGCCTTAAGGCGCGAGGCAAGCTTCCCTATGGTAGTAGTCTTTCCCACGCCGTTTACTCCTATCACCAATATTACTGTGGGCTTTGTGTCAAGCTTAAGCTCGCTTTCCTCCGTTTCAAGAATTTCGGCAACAATGTCGCGAAGCTCGCGCTTTACCTCGTCCTCCTCGGTGAGCTTCTTTTCCTTCACTCTTTCTCTTAGTCTTTCAACAATTTCAACGCTTGTGGTCATACCTATATCGGCAAGTATAAGGGCTTCCTCAAGCTCCTCATAAAATTCCTCGTCTATCCTCTTGAAGGACTTGAAAACCTCCCCGACCTTATCCGAAAGGGCGGAGCGTGTTTTTCCGAGTCCCTCCTTAAGGCGGGAGAAAAACCCCTTTCTCCGTTCTTCTTCATCGGGCTCCTCAGTCTCCGGCGCTTCCGTCTCGGATTCCGCCGCGTCTTCTTCGGGCGCATCCTCATCTTCCGGCGGCGCCTCCGCCGCAGCCTCCGGCTCCTCCGCCGCTTCCTCGCAAGCTTCGGCAGCATCTTCTTCGGCAGCTTCCTCCGCCGTCCCGCTTTCAAGAAGCTCATCATCTTCGTTCTTCTTCTTTTTCCAAAAAAGCATTTTTACTACTCCTTCTGTTGCGTATTTATACCTCGCGATACTCCTTTACGTCCTCAAGCCGCATGGAAAGCAGCTTGCTCACGCCCTTTTCCTGCATTGTAACGCCGTAAAGCACATCTGCCGACTCCATCGTGCCGCGCCGATGGGTGATAACTATAAACTGCGTCGTATCGGTTCTGTTATGCATATACTCGGCAAACCTGTAAACGTTTATATCGTCAAGGGCGGCGTCGATTTCGTCAAGCACCACAAAGGGCGACGGCGAAACCTTCATCAGCGCAAACAGCAGCGCAATTGCCGTAAGCGCCTTTTCACCGCCCGACAGAGGCGCGATTGACTGCAGCTTCTTGCCCGGAGGCTGTACCTCTATCTCAATGCCGCTTTCAAGTATGTTTTCCTTGTCCGTCAGCGATACCGAAGCCTGCCCTCCGCCGAACAGCTCCTTAAATATCTCTCCGAAATACTTGTTTATCGTCGCAAACTTTTCCTTGAAGATTTCCTTCATTACGACAACTATTTCCTTTATAAGCTTTTCAAGGGAGGCTTTTGCGCTTTCAAGATCCTTGACCTGCCCCGACAGAAAATCATAGCGCGCCTTAACATCCCTGTATTCCTCAATGGCGTCAACGTTTACGTTTCCGAGAGCGCGGATTGCGCCCTTTAATGACGCTATTCTCTTTTGCGCCTCCGATATGGAAAGCCCCGGCACATAACATTCCTTCGCCGCGGAATATGTCATTTCATATTCGTCCCACAGCCTGTTGACAGCGTTTTCTATGTTGTAATCCACCTTGCTCTTTGCTCCTTCAAGGCGTACAATCTCGTTTTTGAGCGAATAAACGGCGTCGTTTGAGCGGCGGATTTCCTCTCTGAGAGCCGCCGCGCGCTCATCCTTGCCGCTTTTCCCCTCCGCGGCAGCCAAAAGCTCCCCCTCAAGGGAATCGATTTCCTTTCTGAAAGCGTCCGCTTCCGCCGAAAGCTTTTCAATATGTTCCTCCGCCTTTTTTATATTTTGCTCCGTCAGCGCCCTTGAAGCGGACTTTGCCCCGTTTTCGGCGTCGAGGGCGGCGATGCGGCTTTTCGTCATTTCCTCGCGCTCGCCGATAAGAGCTATATCCTTTTCGATCGAGGAAAGCTCCATCCGTTTTTCAAATATTCTCGCGGAGGACGCGTCCTTCTCCTCCATCGCGTCCGAGAGAGAAGCCTGCCTCTTCTTTAATTCCTCCTCCGCTTCCGCAAGAGACGCCCTTGCCCTTTCGATTTCGGCAAGATGCCCGCGCTTCAGCTCGGAATTGTTCAGCATTTTATATGCTATGTCGCTCTTTTCCGCGTCAAGCTTTTCTATACGCTCTCTCGCGTCCGCCGCTCTCAGAGCCGCCGCGTCCCTTTCGGCGGCAAGCCTCGACGCCTCTATGTCCTTGTCTGATAAAAGCCTTCTCAGCTCCTCGCGCCTTGCGGCTGTTTCCCTTGCCTTTTCGGAAAGATCCGCAATATCGTCCTCCGCCTTTTCGGAAAGCTTTGACAATCGCTTTATGTCTTTTTTAAGCTCCTCTATTTCCTCCGCGCGTCCGAGTACGCTGCTTACGCGGTTTAAGCTTCCGCCGGTAATGCTGCCGCCGACTCTGAATTCCTCTCCCGTAAGGGTAACTGTTTTAAAGCGGTATTTATACGCCTTTGCGATGCGGATTGCGTTGTCCTGATTATCGACTACAATCACACGCCCCAAAAGGGCTTCCACAGTGTTGTCAAGAAAGCTCTCCCTTCCGACGAGGTCTGCGGCAACGCCTATAACGCCGCGCTCGGAGAGTATCCTCGCCTCGCCGTCAAGCCGCCTTTTTTCCTGTGACGAAAGGGGCAGAAAGGTTACCCTTCCGAGCTTGTTTTCCTTTAAGTAATTGACCGCTTCCTTCGCGTCCTGCTCGGAAGGCACCACAACGTTCTGCATTGCTCCGCCGAGGGCAACCTCTATGGCGGTGCCGTACTCCCTCGGAACCGTTATCAGCTTTGAAAATATACCCGTAATATTGCCGCGGTAGCGGCCTGCCTTGTGCGCGTTTATCAAATCGCGCACGCTTCTTTGGTACCCTTCAAGCCCGCGCTCCATTTCCTCCAGCATTTTCAGCCTGCCCTGCTTTTCGCCGAAAAGCGCGCTTAACCGGTTAAATTCGTCCTTCTTTTCCTCGGCTTGCTTTGCAAGACCTTCCGCCTCGGCGTTTACGCTCGCGTAGGAGGAGAGCGCCTCTCTCTTTTCCCCGCGCGCCCTTTCGATTGCCGCCTCCGACCGCTCCTTTTCCTCGGAAAACCGCCTTTCGCTCTCCTTTGCGGCGGTGATGTCGGCTTCAATGGAAAAACGCCTCGTATCTATGTTTTCCTTCAGCATATCAAGACTTTGGCTTTTGTTTTCCGCCTCGGAAATGCTCTTTTCGCACTCGCGTATGCGGCTTCTCGTCTCCTCTAAGGCGCTCCCTCTTTCAGCCATTATCCGGCTTGCCCTGCCGCCCTCTTCTTCAAGCTGAGAGAGCGCGTCTTCCGCCGCCTTCAGCCTTCCTTCCGTTTCCGATTTTTCCTTCGCAAGAGATAAAAGAGTTTTTTCCTCCTCCTCCCGCATTTTATCGTTTGCGGCTCTTTCGGCGTCTATCGACAGTATATTGTTCTTGTAGTTTTCAACATTGTTTTCTTCAAGCTTTTTTTCGGCGTCGGCGCTGTTTTGCCCGTTTTTCTTTTCGTCAAGAACTTTTCTCAGCTCTCCGCTGATCTCGTCCGCCTCGCGCATTTCCGCGTAAAGAGCCTCGCTCTCCTCCTGCGCCGAATTAAGGACCTTTTCTTCCTTCTCCAATTCCTCGTTTGTATTTTTCAGAAGCTCCTCGTATTTTCTCAGCTCCCCGCGGTTTTTATCTATAATGTCAACGGAGGCGCTGACCTCTATGCCCTTCAGCTCCTCTCTCAGCGAAAGATACTTCTTCGCCCTTTCGCTCTGCTTTAAAAGAGGCTCCACTCTGCTTTCAAGCTCGTTTAAAACATCGCGCACCCTCACAAGGTTTTCCTCGGTATGCTCAAGCTTTCGTTCGGCTTCCGTCTTTCTGTGGCGGTATTTCGATATGCCCGCCGCCTCCTCAAAGACCTGTCTTCTGTCCTCGCTTTTTGAGGATATTATCTCATCTATCTTGCCCTGCCCCACGACGCTGTATCCCTCGCGTCCGAGACCCGTATCCATAAAAAGCTCATGTATATCCTTCAAGCGGCACTGTGCGCCGTTTATGAGATATTCGCTCTCTCCGCTTCTGAAAACGCGCCTCTTCACCGACAGTTCCTTATATTCCGAATCAAAAAAGTGTTCCTCATTGTCGAGAACAAGCGTTACCTCCGCAAAGGAAAGGGGCTTGCGCTTTTGGGTGCCGTTGAATATGACGTCCTCCATCCTTCCGCTTCTCAGGCTCTTTGCGCTCTGTTCGCCCATTACCCAGCGGAGCGCGTCCGAAATATTGCTCTTCCCGCTTCCGTTGGGACCGACTATCGCGGTCACACCTTTTTCAACTTCTATCGTTATCTTATCGGCAAAGGATTTAAACCCCTGCATCTCTATTCTCTTTAAATACAAAGCTTCACCTTCTTATCTTTGCCATTATATCAAACTTTTTCCCTGCAATCAATAAAAAAACGCAATTTTATTATTGCATTGATCCTCTCTTCTCTTTATAATTAAAGCATAAGGAGGCTTGTTCGTATGATAAAATTTGAAAACAACTACTTCTATCTCGAAGGAAAGAATATAAGCTACATAATGCGCATTGACCGAGCGGGCTATTTAATTCACTGCTACTTCGGCAGGAAAATACGCCCCTTTCCGACAGACGTCGTCCCCGAGCGCTTCTACTGTATGATGGTTATGGGAGAGGACGGCGTTCCCCTTGACGAAATGCCGCAGGAATGTCCCACCTACGGTCACGCCGACCTCCGCGCTCCCGCCGTCAGCTTCAAAAACAAAATATCAGTCTTAAAATACAGGTCCCACAAAATTTATCAAGGCAAAAAGGAGCTTTCAGCTCTCCCCTCGTCAACCGGAGACGGCGCCGAAACTCTTGAAATAACACTTCACGACAGTGCAAATGATATTGACGTTATACTCTTTTACAGCGTCTTCCCTTCAAAAAATGTCATTGCCCGTCATATGGAAATAGTCAATAACGCCCCCTCTCCGATTATTATCGAAACCGCCTACTCCGCGTGCCTTGATTTTGAAACGGACGATTTTTCCGAAACCCACTTCGCGGGGCGCTGGGCATTCGAGCGGGAAAAGCTCACAAACCGCGTCCTTCGCGGCTCCTTTGACATAGCCAACGCCAGAGGCGGAAGCGGTAATTATCTTAATCCCTTTGTCATGCTCCACTCCCCCTCGGCAACCGAAACAAGCGGCGATGTGTACTCTTTTATGCTCGTTTACAGCGGCAATCATTCCACTAAAATCGATACCGACCAGCGTATGCGCACACGCGTTCTTCAGGGCATAAATCCCTTTGATTTTGAAAAAGCTCTCCCTCCCGGCGGACGGTTTACCGCGCCTGAGGCTCTGCTTTGCTTTTCTCACGAGGGCTTCGGCGGCATGAGCCGCTCTCTCCATTCCTTTATTCGCGACAATATCGTACGGGGAGAATGGCAGTACCGCGAACGGCCCATCCTCATAAACAACTGGGAAGCCACATATATGGATTTCGATGAGGAAAAAATACTTTCCATTGTCCGCCTCGCAAAGGATTTGGGCATTGAGCTTTTCGTCCTGGACGACGGGTGGTTCGGCAAGCGTAACCGCGATGACTCGTCCTTGGGCGACTGGCACGTTAATTATGATAAGCTCCCCTCCGGCATCGACGGTCTTGCCGAAAGGGTTGAGCGCGAGGGGATGAAATTCGGTCTGTGGTTTGAGCCTGAGATGGTGAGTCCCGACAGCGACCTTTACCGCGCCCATCCCGACTGGGCGATACATGCCGAAAACATATCTCCCGCGCTTTCGCGCAATCAGCTCGTTTTAGACCTTTCGCGCCGCGATGTGCAGGATTATATTATATCCTCCGTTCTTTCAGTCCTCAAAAGCGCCAAAATTTCCTATGTCAAGTGGGATTATAACCGATATATAACGGATATGCCCTACAAGGGCTATAACTACGACTACACCGTAGGTATGTACCGCGTGACGCGGGAAATCGTCGAAGGCGCGCCCCATGTGCTTTTTGAGGGCTGCAGCTCCGGCGGCGCGCGTTTTGACGCGGGCATCCTGTGCTATATGCCTCAAATCTGGACAAGCGACAACACCGACCCGATTGAGCGGCTCTACATACAGTACGGTACCTCCTTCGGCTACCCCGTCTCCGCAATGGGCGCGCATGTCACCGCCTCGCCCAATGAATATACAAAGCGCTCCACATCTGTTAAAACACGCGGCGATATTGCCCTTTCGGGCAACTTTGGGTACGAATTGGACATAACAAAGCTTTCGGAAGAGGATCTCGACGCCATCCGCGCACAGGTGAGGGAATGTCGTACTCTCCGCCGCCTCGTCCTCTTCGGCGACTTTTACCGCCTTGCCGATCCCTTCGCGGGCAATATCGGAGCGTGGCAAACAGTCTCCCAAAACAAGGAGGAAAGCTTTGTATGCTTCACGCGGATAATGTTTAAATCAAACGTCTATTTCCCCTGCATACGCCTCGCGGGCTTGGAGGAAGGTTCTCTGTATGAGGACGTGTATCAAAATAAGACCTACAGCGCCGACGAGCTGATGTACAGAGGGCTTTTCGTTGACTTTCCTCACGGCGATTTTTCCACCCGAACGATGTATCTAAAAAAAATTAAATAAATTTTTCAAAAGTACTGGATTTTTTCGAGAAAAAGGTTCATAATAAGGATAACTACATATTAGGAGATGTTCTAATGGAAATCAGTATCACAAAAACAACTTCACCGAAAGCAAAACCGGCAGACGAGTCAAAGCTTGTGTTCGGGCGTACATTTACCGATCATATGCTCATCATTGACTATACCGAGGGAAAGGGCTGGCACGACGCGAGAATAGTTCCCTACGGTCCCCTTGAAATGGATCCTGCCACAACAGTTCTTCACTACGGTCAGGCGGTATTTGAAGGTTTGAAGGCATATAACTGCCCGGACGGAAAGGTCAGGATGTTCCGCCCCGACGCCAATATGCACAGAATAAACATTTCAAACGAGCGTCTTTGTATTCCGCCGATAGATGAAAAGGCTTTTGAAGAGGCTACAATGAAGCTCATATCCGTTGACCGCGACTGGATACCCAAGGCTCCCGGCACCTCGCTCTATGTCCGTCCGTTTATTTTCTCGACCGATATTTTCCTCGGCGTTCATCCCTCCGCTACATATAAGTATATGGTTATCCTTTCTCCCGTAGGCTCGTACTACAAGGAAGGTCTTAATCCTGTTAAAATTTATGTTGAGGACGAATATGTCCGTGCGGTGCGCGGCGGTATGGGCTTTGCCAAGACTCTCGGCAACTACGCCGCTTCCCTTAAGGCTCAGGAGGTTGCTGAGGAGAAGGGCTATTCCCAGGTTCTTTGGCTCGACGGCGTTGAGAGAAAGTATGTTGAAGAGGTCGGCACTATGAACGTATTCTTCAAGATAAACGGCGAGGTTGTAACTCCCATGCTCAACGGCAGTATTCTTGCGGGTATCACGCGCGACAGCGTTATAAAGGTTCTCAAGTCAAAGGGTCTCCCCGTAAGCGAAAGAAGAATCTCCATTGATGAAATTTCCGAAGCTTACGACAACGGCGCTCTTGAAGAAGTGTTCGGCTCGGGTACCGCAGCCGTCATCTCCCCCGTAGGCGAGCTTCGCTACGGCGACAAGCAGATGATAATCGGCGGCGGCGCTATCGGCGAAACCTCTCAAATGCTCTACGACACAATCACGGGCATCCAGAGCGGCGCTATCGAAGACACCTTCGGCTGGACAAGAGTTGTTGAATAAAATAAAAAAAGGCATAAAACAAGCGGGGGTTAATTCCTCCGCTTG
>CAZIBK010000029.1:0-12155 GCA_964537125.1 uncultured Oscillospiraceae bacterium | reverse complement strand
GGCGCACCGAAAAAAATCGGTGCGCTTCGTATTTTTACTTTACAGCCCATACGGATCCAAAGAGCTTTTTATTCTTTTTAATCTTCGCCTTTGATGAAAATACGCAAATCATGTTTTTGTCAAGAATCTCCTTCAGAGGCTCGGCAAGAGCGCGGATATCCTCGGACGTTGTCGAAAGCATTTCGCGGCGGACTTTTTCACGGAGGGCATTAGAAACGTTGTCAAAATAGTCGCCGTCGCTAAAAGCAGCCTTTGCCGACGGAGACTTTGGCTTATCGCTTGCTGCCACCGCGCCTATGATGTACTTTGTCATTTCCCTCTCCGAGGGGTTAAAATCCTTCACAAATTGAACGGAAGCATCGTAGGCGGATATGGTGTCGGCAAGGTTTGGATCTCGGTAGGAGTAAAAGCTCACATTGCCGCTGAAGTCGGCGGTAAAGCCCGTGCCGTAGGCGCCGCCCTTCGCGCGGATTGTATTCCAGAGATAATCATAGCTCATAATATGCGAAAGCACATACAACGCACCCGTCAGTCCGCCGTTAATGCGCGCGCCCTTTACCACAAAGGACACATTGGAGGGAATTATAATACCCTCGTTCTTCACCTCGAGCGTCGGCGTAAACGTACCCCGCGCCTTTTCTCCTCGCGGAAGATCCGCAGCAGCAAGGCTCTCTGCCATTTTTTCGTATATATCCTCGCCGCCCGTGACGGAAAGAAGAAGGTTATCGGAATTTATAAACGGAGAAAGCACATTTTGAAGCGTCTCTGCCTTAGCTTTGTTAAAGGACGTCGAAAGCTTCTTTACAAAAAGGTAGTAGTCTATTCCGTGAATCTCCTGGACAATAGCGTATTCGGGAGAAAAATATGACTTCATCCTGTCAAGCGCCGCCTGATGACCGTTCCTTATCATCCAAAGCTCGCGTCCGAGCCTTTCCTGTATGAGGATTTTCTTTATCTCACCTATATTGTCGAAGCGGCTCTCCCTTATAACCTCGCCCACGAGCGCTGTTGCCTCGGCAATGTTTTCGTAAAGAGATGAGAAGGTGACGCAAAGCCTTGCTCTGACATTCCGCTCATCGCCAAAGGGTGAGCTCGCGATAACGCCCGCGGAGAAGGAGCCGGTCTTAATCTTAAGCGCGTTTATTACCTCCGCCGCGCTCTTTTTCGCGGTTCCTACCCTGCCGAACAGCCTTGCCGCAAAGGATGCGTAGGGCAGATCCTCCTCTTTAAGACCGCCGAGGTCAAAGTAAAGGGCGGCATAAAGTATCTTTCTTGTTTCTATGGCATGGTAGCGGACGTGAACGGCGCCGATTGTCCTGTCCTCGTTGGGGATAGGCTTTACCGAGGGGTCAACGTCCGATGTGTTAAGGACGGGTATTGTGGCAAGAGCCTCGGGCGAATCCTCGGCGTTCTGCGCCTCGCGCAGAGCCGCAAGCTCCTCCCTCGCCCTTTGTACGCCCGCTTCGCCTATTTTTTCGCGATATTTTCTCACTCTTTCACGCTCGGCGGCGTCCCTTTCCTCGGAATAGGACGGATCGGGAAGCAATTTTACCACCGCGCAGTGCTTTGAGTCAAGGAAAAGCTCCCTTATAAGCTGCTCAAAATAGCCCTTTGAAGCCTTTTCCCGAATTGAGGCAAGCGCGTCTTCATATTCGAGATACATTGCGGGGTCTCCGCCGTAGAGCCAGCTCGTCATTGCCATGGTGCAGTAGATAAGCCCCGAGGGCATATTGCCGAAGTCCGCTTCGCGAAGACGGAATTCCATCTGATTGAGCGACGCCTCGATAATATTCTTATCAATGCCCTTTTCGGCGATTTCGGCAAGTATTTCGCGAATGGAGGAAAGTATTTTTTCCTCATTATCGGAGCAGCACTTCAAGCCTATGCAAACATAGGGGTTTATGAGCTGATCGTCCACATAGGTCCACACCTCCTCGCAGATATTCCGCTTTAAAAGCTCCTTTTTAAGCGGAGCCTCGTTGTTCGACGTAATTGCGTCAAGAAGCGCCGACGCCGCAAGCACCTTTTCGCGTTCGTCATACAGTCCCACTTTAAAGCCGAGGGCGTAATGCGTGGCTTTGGAGGGCTTCTCCTTCGAATCGTACTTTCCGACGAAGTGAAGCTCGCCGCGATCCTGCTGAATACCGACCTTTATATCGGTGTTAACGCGGTCGTAGTGCGAAAGATAGCCCTCGTCCATCATGGCAAGCTTTTTATCGATATCCATATCGCCGTAAAGATAGATATAGCTGTTTTCGGGGTGGTAGAATTTCTTATGAGCGGCTATAAAATCCTCGTAGGTAAGAGAGGGTATCGCCTCGGGCGCTCCGCCCGAATTTTTGCTGTAGCATATATCGGGGAAAAGAGTGTTCTGAAGATACTCCGTAAGGAGCGAATCCTCCGAGGACATTTCACCCTTCATTTCGTTATATACAACTCCGCGGAAGCACTCGTCGTTTTCGCCGTCACCGGGCTCATAGTGCCAGCCCTCCTGGAGGAAGGTCGTTTTTCTGTTATATATCGCGGGATGGAAAACAGCGTCAAGGTACACGTCCATAATGTTTTCAAAATCCTTTTCGTTGCAGCTTGCAACGGGGTACATTGTCTTATCGGGGAATGTCATGGCGTTTAAGAAGGTCTGCATGGAGCCCTTGAGAAGCTCGACGAAGGGCTCGCGGACGGGATATTTGTCCGACCCGTTCAGAACGCTGTGCTCAAGGATGTGCATAACGCCCGTATCGTCCTCGGGAACGGTCTTAAAGGCAATGCTGAAAACCTTGTTGTCGTCCTTTGCGGCAACATACATCAGCCGCGCGCCGCTCTTTTGGTGCTTTGCGATATATACCTCGGCGTTAAGCTCCGAGATATATTTCTTCTCCTTGAAATAAAATCCGTGATAAATCTTTCCTGTTTCAAACACTTATTTTTTCTCCTTCCTGCTGTTTTTGAGTCTATTTTGCGAGAAACGCCTTTAATTCATCCATTGCCTCCCTTCCCTCGGCAATGCCGATGCGATAGAGGCTGTTGATTTTATCCATATCCTTGTCAATGCGCCCTACCTCGACCTTATTTTTTGGGAAAAAGGCAAATACGGCGCCGCTCTTTTCGCCCTCTTCGATAAATCGGAGGGTTTCGTTATAGCGGATATGGCGTGTCGCCATTGCCTCCACAAACTCGGGATAGCGGCGGTAAACTATTTTTGCCTGTCTGAGCGTGGAGGTCGGCTGCTTGACAAAGCCTCGGTGTTGGCTCAGCACCACCACCGCCTTTTTACAGCCCGAGTCAAGCGCCTTTCTTACGGGTATGGAATCGGCTATGCCGCCGTCAAGATATTTCTCGCCGCCGATTTCCACCATTTTTGACACAAAGGGCAGAGATCCCGAAGCGCGGACAGCGTCCATATCCTTCGTTAAATCCTCAACCAAGGGATACTCCGCCTTACCTGTTTTGACATTTGTTATTACGGGGTAAAACCGCGTCGGATTATTTTTAAACGCCTCGTAATCATACGGCACAAGCTCGTCGGGAATAGTATGATACACAAATTCCTCGCCGAACATATCGCCTGTTTTAATTTTGTTTTTCAGACTAAAGTAATTTTTGTCGTTTATATAGTCGGTACACGCGTGAAACGCCCTGCCCTTCTGCCCCGACAAAAAGCTCATGGCATGGTACGCGCCCGCCGATACCGCATAGCACGCGTCAAAGCTTATATTATTCTCTATAAGTACATCGATTATACCGGCGGTATACACACAGCGCATTCCGCCGCCTTCAAGTATAAGCGCGGTATTATTCATTTTTATCTTCCTTTCGTCCGTAGTAAACAAGCTTTTCGACAAGCTTTATCATGGCAAGGGTATCAAGAGCGCAGTAATCGCTCAAATCCCGCATGGCGCGTTTCCTCTCCTCCTCGCCCATTGACGGGAGACGCGCATATACGCTTTCGGCCTGCCTGCCGTTTTGTATGCGCATATATTTGTAGTCAAGCGCCTTCTCTCCCGGATAAAGAGCCGGAAGCACCTTTTTTAAGCTGCTTTTGCCCTGCATTCTTCTGTTGGCGAGATATTTTTTTGAAAAGGGCTTTTCAAGGTCTACAAGGCGGCTTGCTATTGATGAAAGCCTTTCCTCATATTCGGGAAGCCTTTTTATAAGGCGTTCGATACATATTCTTTCATAATCCGAATACATCAGCACACAGTGGTCGGGCTTGATTACGCTGCAGAGAAGCTTTGCCGCCTCGCGTTCGGGGTAGCTCACGCCGTCGCCGATAAATTCATAATGCTTCGGCTCCTCGCCCTCCTTTTCGATAAGGTGATAGGAAAACTGGGTGATAACGGTGTCCATAGGCGAAAGCACGGGATCGTCGGGCAAAAACACCTCCATCGTCTCAAAATCGAGGAATCCCAACGGATATGAGAGTTTGTCCAGAAAGCCCCGTATGGCGGCTTTGTCGTAAACATCCTCGTCGGTTTCCCGAATCTTTATTTCCCGAAGAGCCTTATCCCCCGCAAGACCGGAGGAAAGAAGGTCCTTTACTGTTTTTATTCCGCTTTTATAGAGCGAGACCTTTTTCGCAAACTGAATCGATTTAAGGGAAAAGATACTGTCTGCCCCCGCTTCAAAGCAGGCTGAAAGATACGGGCATGAGCCGCACCTTTGGGAAAGTACGGCATCGGGCGCTGTTTTTTGCGTTACAATCTGCACAACAGCGTCTATTTTGTCTGCCATCTTTTTTGAATGGGGCGGATTTTCGGCGTCTATAACGCAAAGTATATTATTCCCCTCCGCCTCTTTATCAATCGCGCAAACGTAAGCCTTGCCTGCGGGAACGCCGCATTTTTTCATTATGAGCCTGTCATACAGGACCTCGTCGAGCCATCGCGAATAGCGGTCTGTGGGTCTGACGGCGTAAACGTCGTATTTTCCGTTTCGTTTTATTAAAACATCGCAGCGGCATGCCGTTCTGCCCGACACAAACGCCGCGCCGTATATGACGTTTTTCCCCTTTTTGATAAGCTCCGCCGTTTCCTCGGCGGCTCTCGGATAATCTCCCCAAACCCTGTTCCCCGCAGGAAAGCTTTTAAGCATATCACGCTGAACGTCTTTCAGACGGCGGGACATGTTGTGTTTTTCGCTGCGGCTCATTACGGCGTTCTCCGATGAATTGACAAGCAGATATGCCTGCCTGGGGCAGCCGTTAAATTTCATGAAATTGTGTTCGTCAATTAACTTCAGCGCCAAAAGACTGCCTCCCTTTCGCTGCTATACACGGTGTACGCCCTTCGGCGTATAGCGAAGAGCCTCCGCAATACCCATATAGTCGCACATCGAATATATTACGGAAAGCCACATCTCGCTTCCCTTGAGGCTCGGCTCTCCGCCCACTTCAAAGGGGAAGCCCTCAGGCTTTATCATGCCCGTAAATACGGGCAGCATCCTCACGCACCACGCCTCGCCCTCCGTTTTTCTGTACGCGGTGGACCTTGCGGCAAGCCGCAGAGGATGAATTATGTCAAGGGCGTCGCAGGCATTCTGCGGTACGCCGCATTTTTCGGCATAGCTCAAAACAGTGTCAATCGTCTTTTCCGCATAGGGCGGCAAAAGGCAAAATTGAGCGTAGGAGCCGCGAGACGCGCGGTAATAGCCGTTTACACGGAGGCGGATATCGCCCTCGCCCCAAAGTCCGTCGCGAGGGGACAGGCGGGAATTAAGCCATGTAAACATCTTTTCGGGCGTTCCCGCGCCGTAGTATTTTTTATTGAAAAAGCGCGCGGTCGCGTATATATCCAAAATATGCCCCGCGTCCCAAGCATCCGTCTTCCATTTGAGCGAGTCGATTTTATCCCAATCCCACTCGTTTTCGGCGAAGGTGAATTTTATCGGCTTGCCGCCCAATATTTCAAGGGCGTATGAGGCGGAAAGAACGCTCTCGTAGCCGCATTCGTCCCTTTGGAAGGAGGAAATGTACTCCCTCAATTCTTCCCTTGTGCAGTGCGGCGGAAGGGAATCGAAAAACGCCGCTATTTCCACAGCGTCGCATACGGCGCGGCGCGTTTCGCCGCTTTTTTCACGGTAAAGACCGTCCTTAAAATGCGCCGAAAGAATTGTTTTGTAATTTTCTCTTACGGATTTGCCGAAATCGGCTATGGCTTTTATAAACTCCCCGTCGTTTTTTCTCTCCGCAAGGCGGCTTTTTATAACCCTCGCGGGTACGCCCGCCATGACGGAATACTCGGGCGCGTCGCGAGTTACAACCGCGCCCGCGGCTATAACGGTGTGGCTGCCTATGCTTACCCCGTCGGTTATGACGGCGTTTGCGCCTATCCAGACGTCGTCGCCTATCGTAATTCCCTCCGTCGTATTTTGCTGGCGGCATATAGGCACGTCAAGCTCCTTAAAGCCGTGGTTTTCGGCAAATATCTTTGCGCCGGGGGCTATGCGGACGTCGCTTCCCATGCGGATTTTTCCGTGTAAGACGGAGTAGGAATTAAAGCTGCAGTTATCGCCGCACTCAAAATCAAGACGGCGCAAAAGAGCGTGGGAGGCAATCTGCGTCCTTTTGCCGAAAACGGCGTGGTTTACTTCGTAAATATGCGCGTTATGGGAAATAACGCTGTTTTCGCCGACAGACATATTATACCGTTCGCAAAGAGCCGCCTGAAATGCTTTCTGCTCTGCCTCCTCCTTCGGAGTCGGGGTATTCCACGGCAAATACTCATATTCCTCATCAAGATACGAATTTATATCATAGGTCACGCGGTTTCACCCTTTTCTTCAAAAAGGAGCAGCTTAAAGGGCTGCTCCCGGACCGTGTAGAAAATTCAATTCAATGTACCGTTAAAACCCGCCAAAATACAAGGCATATGCGCGGGTTTTGACGCTTCTGATCGGGCAGAAATGCCCTTTTTAAAGCATTTCGCGCAAAAGCGCCGATGATTTTTATCCCCGGCTTAAAGCGCGGGTTCTCCCGTGCGTTTTTCAGTTAAGACCCTGAGGGTTATTCTTCTGCCAGTTCCACGAATCGCGGCACATATCCTCAAGCGTTTTTTCAGCCTTCCAGCCGAGACCCTTAAGCGCCTTTTCCGCATTTGCGTAGCACTCGGGAACATCGCCCGCGCGGCGCGGCTTAAAGGAATAGTTAAGCTTTATATTGTTTGCCTTTTCAAAAGCGTGAATAACGTCAAGAACGCTGTAGCCTATGCCTGTACCCAAGTTAAATATCTCCGTACCGGTATTCTTATCGGCATACTCAATGGCCTTTACATGACCCTTTGCAAGATCCACAACGTGGATATAGTCGCGGACGCACGTTCCGTCGGGCGTGGGATAATCGTTGCCGAAAACGCCGAGCTCGGGGAGCTTGCCTACCGCAACCTGCGTGATATAGGGCATAAGGTTGTTGGGGATTCCGTTGGGATCCTCGCCGATTCTGCCGCTTTCGTGCGCGCCGATGGGGTTGAAGTAGCGAAGAAGAACCACGCTTAATTCCTTATCCGCGACGGATGCGTCGGTCAAAATCTGCTCAATCATGTACTTCGTCCATCCGTAGGGGCTTGTGCAGCCTGTGGGCATACCCTCAACAAGGGGTACCTCCTTGGGAACGCCGTATACGGTTGCCGACGAGGAGAACACTATCTTATGGCAGTCATGCTCAGCCATAACCTCAAGAAGAGTGAGCGTGGAATCGATATTGTTTCTGTAATAGGAAAGCGGTATTTTTACGCTTTCGCCCACTGCCTTAAGCCCCGCAAAATGAATGACGGCGTCAATCTTATTTTCGGTGAATATCTTCTCCACCGCGGGCTTATCGCAGCAATCCGCCTCATAAAACTGAAAATCCTTTCCCGAAATTTCCCTTATACGGTTCAGCGCCTCAGGCTTGCTGTTGGAATAATTGTCCACAATAACGGCTTCATGTCCGGCAGCAAGAAGCTCAATACATGTATGAGAGCCTATGTAGCCGGCGCCGCCTGTAAGTAATACTTTCATGATTCTCTCTCCCTTTCATAATTACTTTAATAATTTTATACTAAAAATCCGCCTTTGTAAAGAGTTTTGCAAATAAAAGCTTTGATTTTTTATACTTTTGTAGTAGAATAAGGCTGAGGAGGCGGTCTCTTGGTTTTTAATATTTTGGCGGTCACGGCTCCGCTTTTTATAGGGCTGTATCTTTCGGCGACATATTTTTATCCCTTTTATAAGACCGAACCGTATCTTTTGCTCCCTATTTTTGCGCTCTGCGCTCTTTCCGCGCTCTGCATATCGCTGCCCGCGTTGGGGAAGCGCTCCAAAGTCCGCTTCGCCCTTTCAATGATGTTCCCCTTTGCGTTCTGCTTTTCGGTTGCCATGAACGCCGTCGTAAGCGTATGGGCAACAGCGATTGCGGCGGCAAGCGCCCTTTTATATCTTCCGAAGAAAAGGGAGTATGAATTTGTGGATTTTTTGCCCTCCGGAGAAATGCTCGTTATAAAGCGCAGGGCGGGCAGAACTCCGCGGCAAACCTACATATTCGCAACAAATGTGCTGATGCTTCTTTTTCTGATTCTTTCGGTATTTACGCTTTGCTTTAAAACGCCGTCGCGCGTATGGCAGGCGCGTCTTTTCCCCGTAGATTTAAGCGAAAAGCCCTTGCCGGGGGATTGCGCCGTTCCGTCGGGCAACGTCACCGCAACGCTCTGGTACGGCGACGACATCCTGCTTGTGGCGGGCTTTTTTGACGTAGGCTCCGCTCCGTCCCCCTGTGAGGCGGCAGGTATCAGGGAGGGCGACATAGTTACGGAGATTAACGGCGAATCGGCGCTCTCCTCGTCCTTCATTACGGACGGCGCAACGGAGAGTCCCGCGGTTCTTACCGTTCTCCGAGCAGACAGCGAAGGTGACAGCTTTGAAACCCTCTCCTTTACGGTAACGCCCATTTACAGCGAGGAGGACGGGGTTTACCGCATCGGGATGACATACTATTCCGGCGCGTCCTTGGGCGCAAGCGTTCAAACATTGTCCTTTTACTATCCCGACACAGGGCTTTTTGCCGCTACGGCGCACTCGTCAGACCCTCTGTTTGACAATGTGTATAACCTTTCGGGCGCGCTTACGCGGTCAACCGTCACAGGGCGCGATGAGGACGGACTTACGGTAGAGGGCGGCGATATCATAGGCAAAGTTGCCTTTACAAACGACTACGGCGCTTTCGGTACATTGTCGGAGGCCTCCGGGGAAGCGCTTCCCATAGCGAAAAAGAGCGAGATACGGCGCGGAAAGGCTGTAATGCTCTCCTCCTTCGAGGGCGAAGATGTTCGGGAATACGACGTATATATAACGGGTACATACCGCATTGACGGGAGAGACGTTATAACGCTCCTTGCCGAGGATGAACGCATTGTAAAATTCGGCGGAGTTACCCGCGGCATGAGCGGCAGTCCGATAATACAAAACGGTATGATTGTCGGCGCGCTCTCAAACATGGACGCGGGCGGATACAGCGCGTATGCGACCTTTGCCTGCGATATGGCAAGCGTGCTGACAGATATGCCGCCGGCTGAGGCAGCGAGCGGCGATTAGCGGATAATATTAGCGGATAATTATAAACAAAGCCGACCGGTGCGGTCGGCTTTGTTTATATGAATATTTGCGCGATTGCGGCTGCTTGCGCTATGTTCACCAAAAACGCTGTCGGAATCAGTACGCGGAATTTAGGCTTTGAGGTTTTATGGTTAAATATTATCATGCCGAGCATTGCGCCAAGGGCTCCCGCGAAAAACGCGGGAATAATAAGCGTTGCCTCGCTTATGCGCCACTTCCCGCGCCGAGCCTTTGATTTGTCGGCTCCGTAGAGAATGATTATTGCTATATTCCAAAGTATGACTATTATCGTTAAGACATCATAAGCCGTAAAGGTGATATTCATTTACTTTGCTCCTCTCTCGCCTAAGACGCATCCGATCCGCAACTATCCGCTGTTTATTACAAATAAGCTTACCGGCTGTTCTCTGCCCGTTAAGGCGTATTCATTGCCGGCAATCGGCTCTACCTTATTTGCCCGTTTCCCTCAATCACATATTTATACGAGGTTATCTCATTAAGCCCCATAGGTCCGCGGGCGTGGAGCTTTTGCGTGCTTATGCCCATTTCGGCTCCGAAGCCGAACTCGCCCCCGTCGGTAAATCGTGTTGAGGCGTTATGATATACCGCCGCCGAGTTTACCTCTCTGAGGAATTTGTCGGCGTTTTCTTTGTTTTCGGTAACTATGCTCTCGGAGTGGTGTGTGGAATACTTTTCTATATGAGCTATCGCCTCGTCTATGCTTTCAACAACCCTAACGGAAAGGATGAGGTCGAGAAATTCCGTTCCGTAGTCCTCCTCGGAGGCTTTTTCGGCTTTCCCCCATATTTCCCTTGTCCGCTCGCAGCCGAGTATGCGGCAGCCCTTTTCCGAAAGGGCGTCAAGCGCTTTGGGGAGAAATTTTTCCGCAATATTTTTGTGTACAAGAAGGGACTCCGCCGCGTTGCACACGCCCGGACGCTGTGTTTTGGCGTTTACGATAATATCAGTCGCCATATTGATATCAGCCGATTCGTCCACATAGACATGACAGTTGCCCGTTCCCGTTTCAATGACGGGTACCGTGGCGTTTTGCACAACGCTTTTTATAAGCCCCGCGCCGCCTCTGGGGATGAGAACGTCAAGGTATTCGTTAAGCTTCATCATCCTTTGCGCGCCCTCTCTCGACACATCCTCGGAAAGCATTACCGCATCGGCGGATATGTCGGTTTCCGACAGCGCCCTTTTCATGACCGCGGTAAGCTTCATATTGGAGTTAAACGCATCGCTTCCGCCGCGCAGCAGCACGGCGCTTCCCGCCTTAAGGCAGAGGACAGCCGCGTCAACGGTGACGTTTGGGCGCGCCTCGTATATAATGCCGATAACGCCCATCGGAACGCGCACCTTTTTAATCTTAAGCCCGTTGGGACGTGTCCATTCGTCCATAACGGTATTTATGGGATCCGGGAGAAGCGCTATCTCCCTTACCGAGGCGGCAAGCGCCTCAACCCTTTCCGCCGTCAAGGTCAGCCGGTCGATGAGTGAGTCCTTCATGCCGCGCCGCCGCGCATTTTCAACGTCAATCTCATTAGCCTCGAGTATCTCCTCGGAAAACGCCGCAATGCTGTCGGCAATCAGGCGTAAGGCATTGTTTTTTTCATCGGCGGAAGAGAGCATAACGCTCCTTGAAGCGTTTTTTGCGCGGCGTGCCGCGTCTTCTATTGTTGTCATTGGAAATACCTCCTTATTTAAACACCGTTCCTATTTCCTTCTCTTCAAAAATGTCATAAATGCGGCGCGGCTCCTCCGCCGAGCAAACAATTGTTTTTATGCCGCCGCGCGAGGCTATCTCCGCCGCGTGAAGCTTTGTTATCATGCCCCCTGTTCCCCGCGAGGAGCCCGCCCCCGCCGCAAGAGCCTTTATATCCTCGGTGATTTCCTCCACCTCGGATATAAGCCTCGCGTTTTTATCTGTTTTCGGGTTCGCGTCGTACAGTCCGTCTATGTCGGTAAGTATTACGAGAAGCTCCGCCTCGGAGAGCCTCGCCACATAGGCGGACAAGGTATCGTTATCTCCGAACTCGATTTCCTCTGTGGCAACCGCGTCATTTTCGTTGACTATAGGCACAATTCCCATTTCAATAAGGCGGACAAAGGTATTATGCGCGTTTTCGCGGCGCTTATCGTCATCAACCGCGTCCTTGGTAAGAAGCACCTGCCCTGTGGTATGACCGTATTCCGAAAAGAGCTTGTCGTAAAGATACATCAGCTCACACTGCCCGACAGCCGCAGCCGCCTGCTTTGACGGCATATCCTGCGGCTTTTCCGAAAGACCGAGCTTCCCCAATCCGACGCCTATGGCTCCCGAGGACACGAGAACCGTATCCATGCCCCTGTTTTTCAAATCGGATATGACGCGCACAAGCCTGTCTATTTTATTTATATTGAGCCGTCCGTTTTCATATGTGAGGGACGACGTCCCGACCTTAAAAACTACTCGCCTTGTATTTTTCAATCCTTCGCGTAAACTCATAAGAATCTCCTTTGTATGAAAATGTGGGCTTTCGCCCACGTTTGAGCGTGTCGACAAAGTCGACACGCACGGAAGAACCCGC
>CAZIBK010000028.1:0-12604 GCA_964537125.1 uncultured Oscillospiraceae bacterium | reverse complement strand
CGGCGCCGCAAAAAGCGGCGCCGCAGAAAACCTTATTTTTTATTGTTTTTTCGGAACGGTAAATGTGAAGGTCACGCTTCCGTCGTCATTATATACAACATCGGATATATTTTCGGCAACAGTGCTGTGGTTGTTGTTTATCCTCACAAATTCCTGCCAGTAGCTCATAATCTTTGCGCTGTATTTAACATTCTCCGTTACGGGAGCCACGGTGATCGAGTACACTCCGTCAGACTTCTTCTCGGAGGAGACGTCAAAGAGAACCGTGCCCGAGTAAGCTCCGTTGCCGTCTTCGTTCATAGAGAATGTGTCGGCATAATCATATGTAAGTCTGATTCCCACCATATTGACATATGCGTTAAGCACATTGTAAAGCATATCGCCGTCCTGACGTACTCCGTAACCGTCGGAAATTTCTCCGCTTGTCAAAAGACCTGCCGCCACCTGATATATACTGCGCGACGTTTCTGACGAGGAGTAAATTTTCCTCTCTTCACCGCTGTCATATTTTACAACTATATACGCTCTTGCGGTATAGCCTCTGTTGTAATTTTGGATACCGAGATTCGTCAGCGCGACAGTAAAGATTGTTTCCTCCTCATCCTGCCACTTTTCGGCGGGTATCTCTACCGCCTTATCCGCGCCCTCTGCAGTAATCTCAATACCGTATTCTACGATTTTTGCGGCTGTCAGTGAGCTGCGGTCAACGGTCGCAACAAATCTGATGCCGTTTCCTTCGGATATCTTTCCGTCTTCGTCAAGACCTCCGCCATAGCGAACCTGAGCGCCCGAAAGCGTTAAAATATTCACAGGGGCAGTCGTTATGATGTCGCCTTCGGAAACCTCCTCGGTTCCCTCAGGAACAAATCTTTCCGTACCGTCCGCGCTTACGATACAGTAACCCGCGACATCCTCCGGAAGATCGCCTTCCTCGCCGAGCTCAACGGTACCGTAGCTCTTTTCGGAGATTCCGTCAAATGTTATATTTACAACCTCTACGTCTTGTATTTCGTAAAGCTTAAAATCATCAAAGTACCAATACGGACCGTTTCCGGTGTTATTTCCTTCACCGAGCCAACGGAACCAGAAGAGTACGTTATCCGTATCATCCGTTGAGGTGAAGATTCTCTCAACCGTCTTCCATTCGCGTCCGACAGTTCCCGCATTGGTTATATTCGCCTCTTCTGCAGCATTTGTATCTCCCGTAATCGTTGCAGGATTTGCAATAAGAGATGTTCTTATATATCCGCCGTCGGCATCGTCATTCTTGTTCTTTATTTTATATGAAACATAATATGTCTTCCCGCTTTCAACAGCCACGCTTCTCTTAATCGAGCAAAGCCCGTTCGCTCCGTCGTTCCAGCGTGTTCCGAGCGCCCACTGTCCGTCGGGTATTTCGTTTGAGGAAGCGGAAACCTTGCCTTCCGTAATAACGGAATCCGTTCCGACCGCATAGAAATAATTTGTTTCGTAAGGACTGCCTATTGTTTCTCCGCTTGACGGACTGTACCATCCCTCAACACTGAAATTGCCGTCTTCATCTTCAAACGAGCCGTTTGTTATAAGGTTCTCGCCGACAAATTTCGACGTCATGTAATAAACTGCCGTCACGTCCGTACCCTCAAGTACCGATAATTCTTCATCCAAAGCAAAGATGCCTTCGTCCGTAACAATTTGACTGTCAGGTTTAAAGTTATATATATCGGTACCCGCGTTGAGCGTAATGGTCTTTGAAGGAAGAAGCTCGCTTCCGTCAATATCGACATAGCTGCAGGTTACCTCTACGCTGCCCTCCGCCGAAGGCTCCTCAACAACGTATTCCGCGTCCGCCAAAGCCTTGACGTCATCATGGCTGAGCGCTCTTTCATATACGGCTACGTTTGCGGCATATCCGCCGAAGCCGCCTACCTTTACATCGTCAACATAAAGCGCGGACGCTTCTGTTTTTGCGTCAATAAGCCCGTCACGGTAAAGCGTCAGGTACTTTCCGTCATATGTAAGCGTGAGGTTCACATATCCATCATAATCCGAAACGCCGTAATTTCCGCCCGTGCCGCGGTCAAAGGTTTTCCAGCAGTCGGATGTTCCGTAAACATTGCTTGTAACATATTCCATACCGTTCACGGTCAGAATAACTCTTCTGCGGTTTCCCGTTTCCGCTGCGCCGTACTGAGTGTCGCGTGTTTCAACGCCGAGCTGAACGCTTCCCAAGTCAAGTATCTGCCCGTCCTCTTCGAGATATACGTCTGCCGAAACGGTAAACTCTCCCGAAACCGACGCCTCGATAAGGTTTGCCGTCTCTGTCGTTGAAACAAACGCTCCGCCTATCGAAGAATAATCCTCCGAAACCAAAGCGTCATCAGTCTGCGCTTCCTTTGCCGGAAGCGGATTCTCCGCCATTACGGCTGTGCAATAGCCCTGAGTTGTGTAATCCTTGCTGACTATCCAGTCATAATAATCGCCGTGCATCCATATGAGTCTTATATCTCTTCCCTCCGAATCGGGGATTACAAACGGACGCACATTATTCTTCAAGGAGTTCTTTGTAATAGGCTCGGTTGCGATAACCTCTGTTCCGTCCTCCGACATGGTGTACTTAATTATCTCATATACCGTTCCGAATACACCCTCAACAGGCACGGAGCAGTAGATAATACTTGTATTGTCGGGGTCTATAGCCATACCGCCCGAATAGCACATTTCAAGTCCGGACGACTGATGGAAGCTTCCGCCTCCGTTGGCAAGGAAGGTTGCCGTCCACGCTTCTCCGTTCCACTTGACATAGTAATAATCGTGACTCGTCTTTCCGCCGCTTATTCTTACCATTGCGATAACAGGCTTTCCGTCCTCGCCTATCGCCGCCTGCCATACCCAGTCGCGCATATCTCCGGGTGCGGTGTCAACTATATACGATTGCGAGTAATCCGTTTTATTTACACCGAGCGGCCCGTCCGCAATGGTTGAAAGGGTATTTCCGCTTACATCCTCAAGCGTCATGTCCGCAATGTTGATTGCGTTGAAATACACCCAGTTTGGCTGCTCATTGTCCGGATGTCCCGTCGTATATGTAACATAAATTTTGTCAACGCCGTTTGAAGCGTACTTCGCATACGGTCTTGCTCCCGTGGACTGAACCATCTGATAGGGACCGTACACAAATTTCGTATTGCCGTCTTCATCCGGAATATCAAGCTTTGCTATCGTAGGATGCCAGTTTATGCCTCTCCAGCAAAGGTAAATATGTTCGGGGTCGTTTTCCATAAGGAACGGCGAAGGATATGTTGTGGCATCCGAGGTCGCGAGGCACTTTTCCTCACCAAGGGTAGTGAGATCTCCCTTCTCTTTTGTAACTCTGTACCAGAAGCACTTCTCATCCGTATGCCTTGAATAGAACACAATAATTCTCTCATCGGGAAGAACAAGAAATGTAGGATTATTGTGGTCGTCGGGCTGAATATTGCTTCTTATGAGCACCTCCTCAACCGTATTTGTGTTGTAGTCTGTCTGAGTAGCCTTTATATTTCCGTGAACATCGATATAACCGAGTATTGAAATATCGATGGAACCGTCCGCATTTTTATAGGAAATGCTTCTCGGGTCGGCGAACCAGCACCATGCGCCCTCGTCTTCCACCTCATATCCCGAGAACGTATTGGAACTGTCATACTTTTTATACACAAGATTAATGGCAGAAGAACCGTCTTCCGCAACCACCGTTGAAAGCACAGACCGCTCTTCGTCAAACACATAAATCTCATTCCCCTGTATTATGGGGTCTGTTGTACCTGTATAATTATAAGTGCTGCCCGCAATAAGGTTGCCTACGGGGTATTGATCTATATATGCAGCGTCTCCGGTTTCATCGTCGGATATTACCGTGCATATATTAACGCTTGTAACCGTACCCGTCTCAACCTCAAGCTGAAAGTTTGTCAGCGTTGAAATGCCGTAGGAATAGCATCCGTCCTCTTCACGGTTGGAAAGATAAATGCCTATCTTTCCGTCGGATGTGACGCAGTCGGTAATATCAAGATTGTCTGTGGTAACCGTGCCGTTTGCTCCCACATAAACCGTTCCGAGCTTTACCTTGTTTGCCACAGCCTCGGAAAGAGCGCTCTGCGTCTTTGCTTCAATTGCCGCAGGATCGATAGAATATATCGTACCTGTTGTGGCTCCGCCCGTTCCGTTGTTAAGAACGGAGTTGAACGAAAGCCTCGCCACGGCGCCCGTTGCTGTTTTATCAAATCCGTCTATCCGAAACGATGCCAACGGATGCCTGTTGTTGCTCCAGCTTACAAGATAAGGCTCGCTTGTGGCGGCGCCTCCGTCAAAGTCCCAGCCGTACTCGGTTATTCTTGTTGCCGTAACGTCTGCGGCGCTTGCCGTTATTCCGATTGCGGGCATAAGGCTCAACGCCATGGCAACAGAAACGACACACGCCAAAATCTTTCTTAACTTCATCTTTCTCTCCCTTTCATGTGTTTGTATTTATATAATAAAATAAATTTCTTCCAAAAGCAAGCCCCCATTTTTAAAAATAATCTTGTTATTATTTTCATTTAATAAAAAAAGTCTCGATTTCAATTTACAAATCAAAGGCTTTCTGTTATAATAAAGTATATTTATACGGAAGGTGATTTAATGTCCGTCAAGGATGAAGCGCTGCGCTTCTTTGAGGAAAACAGCTCCTCCTATACCTCGGGGCAGACTATTGCGGACAAGCTCGGCGTTTCGCGCAGTTCCGTCTGGAAGGCTGTCAAGGCTCTTGAAAAGGAGGGATATATCTTTGAGGGATATACAAACCGCGGCTATCGGCTTGTTTCATCACGCGATATTCTTTCCGCCGAAGGCATCAGAAAGCATCTTGTAAAATTCCCCGGCATACCCATATATTACTTTGATGAAATTGATTCCACCAACAGACAAGCAAAGGAGCTTGCCAATGCCGGTTCGGCAGAAGGTACGCTCGTCGTTGCCGACTGTCAGAAGGCAGGACGCGGCAGACTCGGCCGTTCGTTCTTTTCTCCTCCGGGCGTCGGCATTTATTTTACTCTCATTATCCGACCCGAATCCCTTTTCGATAACGCGCCCCTTATTACAACCGCCGCTTCCGTTGCGGTGGCAAAGGCGGTTCGCGAAAGGTGCGGTAAGGACGCTGTTATAAAATGGGTAAACGATGTCTACATTTCGGGCAAAAAAATATGCGGCATTCTTACCGAAGCCGTCACTGATATGGAATCCGGCACCGTGGAGAGCGCCGTCATCGGTATAGGTATAAACTTTTTCCCCGGCTCCTTCCCCGACGAAATCAAGGATATTGCCGCCCCCGTCTTCACCGAAAAGGGCTCCGTTTCAAGAAATGAGCTCACAGCCGCAGTGGTTGACGAGCTTCTTGATATAATAACTCACCTTCCCGATAAATCCTTCATGAAAACATACCGTGAGCTTTCCATGGTAATAGGCAAGGATGTGGTCTGCTTCCGCGGCAATACGCGTTTTGAGGGCAGGGTTCTCGATGTGGACGACCTCGGCGGTCTCGTTATCGAAACAGATAAAGGAACCGAGGTTCTCCGAAGCGGAGAGGTCACGCTGAGGCTCAGCTCTCAATATCAAAATCGAGAGGGTCAAGCATAGACGTGTCAAACCGCCTCGCTCTTTCCTTGTGGGGGGCAAACGGGTCAAATTCGTATCTTTTGCATACATCAGAGCCTCTGACCCTTCCCTTTTTTACGCACATATAGTAATCGCCGTCTGTTTTGCCGCGCAGCTTGCATTTTGCGCAGCAGGCGCTTTCGCTTATTTTTTTCTTTGAAAACACTTTTTTCACCGTTCTTTCACCACAATTATACACAAATAAAGCTTTATATACAAGCTTTTATTAAAATTTTATCCAAGGAGGATGCACTATGACAAAACTTATCAGCAAAGGAGTATATCTCACTGACGGGCGTAATATATCGGAGGAATACAATCCCTCCTTCCCTTCTCCCGATGCAGCGAAAGAGAATACAATGGCTTACAGAATACTCCGCTCGCACTGCCAAAGCAGCGATAAGGGAAAAATGAGGATAAAGTTTGATGCGCTTATTTCCCACGATATCACTTATGTAGGCATTATTCAGACAGCACGCGGCAGCGGGCTTAAGGAATTTCCCGTTCCCTATGCGCTTACCAACTGCCATAACTCACTTTGCGCCGTAGGCGGCACCATAAATGAAGACGACCACGTTTTCGGTCTCTCCGCCGCAAAGCGCTACGGCGGTATATACGTCCCCGCGAATCAAGCCGTTATCCACCAATACGCAAGAGAGGCAATGGCTAAGGGCGGCGGCATGATGCTCGGCTCCGACAGCCATACACGTTACGGCGCCCTCGGCACGATGGCTGTCGGCGAAGGCGGGCCCGAGCTTGTAAAGCAGCTCCTTTCAAATACTTATGATATACCCGACCCGGATGTGGTTTTGGTTTATCTTACCGGCAAGCCGAAGAAAGGCGTAGGTCCCCACGACGTGGCAATCGAGCTTGTGGGAAAAACCTTTAAAAACGGCTTTGTAAAGAACGCCGTTCTCGAATTTGCGGGCGACGGCATTAAAAACCTTCCCATGGATTTCAGAATCGGCATTGACGTCATGACTACCGAAACCGCATGTCTGTCCTCTATATGGGAAACCGACGACGCGGTAAAAGCCTTTTATGAAAACCATAACCGCCCGGAGGATTATAAAAAGCTTGCTCCGGGGGATGTCGCATATTACGACAGAGCCGTTATCATAGACCTCTCCGAAATAGAGCCTATGATTGCGCTTCCCTTCCACCCTTCGGAAGCTTATACCATTCGCGAATTTTCGGAAAATACAGCCGATATTTTACGCGAAGTCGAAAAGAGAGCCGAAGCTCAGTTCGGCAAAAAGGCTTCGCTTTCTCTTACCGATAAGCTTGTTGACGGCAGACTTGCGGTAGATCAGGGCGTTATAGCAGGCTGCAGCGGCGGTATGTTTGATAATATCTGCGAGGCGGCGGCAATTCTTGACGGCGCTTCGGTGGGCAACTCGTACTTCTCGCTTTCGATTTACCCCTCCTCCGTTCCGATAAACCTTGCGCTTATCAAAAACGGCGTACAGGCAAAGCTTCTTGAAGCCGGCGCTCTCTTTAAGCCCTGCTTCTGCGGTCCCTGCTTCGGCGCGGGCGATGTACCGTCGAACAACGGCTTCTCCATCCGTCATACAACCCGTAACTTCCCCAACCGCGAAGGCTCCAAGCCCGGCGAAGGTCAGCTTTCGGCGGTGGCTCTTATGGACGCCCGTTCAATCGCGGCAACGGCGGCAAACGGCGGCGTTCTCACAGCCGCAACCGATATCGATTACGATTATACGCCCTGCGAATACGATTTTGACTCCGCCGTTTATGAAAAAAGAGTCTATCAGGGCTTCGGCAATGCCGATCCCTCGGTTGAGCTCAAACTCGGTCCCAATATTACCGACTGGCCGAAAATGTACGCCCTTTCGGATAACCTTCTCGTAAGGCTTGCGGCTGTCATTCATGACGAGGTCACCACCACCGATGAGCTTATCCCCTCGGGCGAGACCTCAAGCTACCGCTCCAACCCCCTCCGCCTTGCTCAGTTCACGCTTTCACGCCGCGAGCCGGAATATGTGAAGCGCTCGGAAGCGTCGGCGGCGCTGGAAAAGGAACGCCGCGAGGGCAACTCGCCGAAGGAGCTTTTGGATGTTCTCGCCCTCGTTACCGATAATCCTTCCGAGCTCTTGCGTTCAACTCAGTTCGGTTCCGCGATCTATGCGACAAAGCCCGGCGACGGCTCTGCCCGCGAACAGGCGGCATCCTGCCAGAAGGTGCTTGGCGGCTTTGCAAACATTTGCCGCGAATTTGCCACAAAGCGCTACCGCAGCAACTGCATAAACTGGGGTATTCTCCCCTTCACGATAGACGCCTCCGCACCCTTTGACTACTCCGTCGGCGATTATGTGTTCGTTCCCGATATACGGCAGACAATAATCTCAGGCAGGGAGGAATTTCCCGCAAAGGTAATCACGAAAGACGGCGTTAAGGATATCACTCTTTATGTCAAGGGACTTACCGACGATGAAAAAGATATCATATTAAAGGGCTGCCTTATGAACTACTATGCTTCAAAGCTCTGATAAGGAAGGACTGATTTAAAAATGGCTAAAATACAGATGAAAAACAAAATCGTCGAAATGGACGGCGATGAAATGACCCGTATCTTATGGAAAATGATAAAGGATGAGCTTCTTCTCCCCTTTGTTGATTTGGATACGGAGTATTACGACCTCGGTCTCCCTCACCGTGATGAAACAGGCGACCGCGTCACCTACGAGGCGGGCGAGGCGTGCAAAAAATATCATGTGGGCGTAAAATGCGCCACAATCACACCCAACGCGCAGCGCGTGGAGGAGTATCATCTTCACGAAATGTGGAAAAGCCCCAACGGTACCATCCGCGCAATTCTTGACGGCACGGTCTTCCGTGCGCCTATCGTCATTAAGAACCTCTCTCCCGCGGTGAAGAATTGGAAGGAGCCGATCACCATCGCCCGTCACGCATACGGCGACGTATATAAGGGCACCGAATACCGCGTTCCCGGAAAGGGTAAGGCAGAATTGCTCTTTACAGGCGAGGACGGCGCCGCCTTCCGTGAAACTATTTACGATTTTGAATGTCCCGGCGTTCTTCAGGGGCTTTATAATAAGGATTCTTCCATAATCTCCTTCGCAAAATCCTGCTTTGAGTATGCCCTTTCCACAAAACAGGATCTTTGGTTCTCCACCAAGGACACTATCAGCAAAAAATATGACCAGACCTTTAAGCTGATTTTTGCCGATATATTTGAAAAGGAATATAAGGAAAAATTTGAGCGGGCGGGAATCGAATATTTCTATACTCTTATCGACGATGCCGTAGCCAGGGTTATCCGCTCAAAGGGCGGCTTTATATGGGCTTGCAAAAACTATGACGGCGACGTTATGAGCGATATGATTTCCACAGCCTTCGGCTCCCTTGCCATGATGACAAGCGTTCTCGTAAGCCCCGACGGCAACTATGAGTATGAAGCGGCTCACGGTACCGTTACACGTCATTATTACCGTTACCTCCAAGGCGAGGAAACGTCTACCAACCCCGTCGCCACAATTTTTGCATGGAGCGGCGCTCTCCGTAAGCGCGGCGAGCTTGATAACACGCCCGATCTCATTGACTTTGCCGATAAGCTTGAAAAGGCTTGTATCACCACAATGGAGAGCGGTATCATGACAAAAGACCTTGCTCTTATAGCCGACGGCGAGACTAAAGCCGTCAACACCTCGGATTTTCTCAAGGCAATAAGAACAAACCTTGAGGCACTTCTTGACTGATTGCAGTCCTATGATCTTTTCTGGCAACCCGCGATATTGAATTTTCCTGCGATGAATATGTTGCAAAAATCACAGATATTACGTTCCGCCAAGCTTATTCCGGGGTAATATTAAATACTGTCCCGAAAGGAGAAGAAAAATGAAATACTTAAAACCGCCTTACTTTTCAACCTTCCTCTCTAAAGGAGTCCAAACCGTAAAGCGCCGCATTGCAAACATCCTCTCTCCATCCTTCCATAAAGGAGGATGGCTAATCCTTGCGTTTTCTCTGATTATTTCCGTCTTCGCCGGATGCGAAAATGCCGGCAACTACAGCATAATCGGAGGAGCCGACGGTCCGACCGCCGTGTTCGTCTCAGACTCGCCCGCCTCCGACCTATATAAGCTCAAAACTCCCTATATAGGCAATGCTTCCGCAGCCGAAAATGTCGTGAAAGCCCTTATTGCAGATGGGCGCTGCGAATGGAAGGGCATGGAACTGCAGACTGTTTCCGAGCCTTACGGGCTTATTCTAACCTACGAGCTTAAGGAGAACGAGAGTGCCTGCGTTCCCGCCGACCCGTTTGATATAAACGCTCCGCTTTTCTTCGCCCTTATTGATAATCTCGGCACGCTTACGGTAAATATTGAAGGGCCTCTTGACAACGCCTCAAAAACATACACTCGGAAGGATTTTGATGCGGCATATGACAGACCTATATCCGAATACGCCCAAACCGAGGAAGGCTTTGCGGAGCTGTATGCAATCTGCTCTGCCCAAAACAGCATAGACGAAGCAATTTCAAACGCCATCCTTACGTCAAACGATTCCCTCTATTTTCACGGAGAATTTCGCGCCGAGGCGCATATCACTCTCGGTTCAACAGCCCTTGCCAACGGCTCTGCCGAATATTATGTTCTTGCCCGCTACAGCGAATTTGGCTTTGAAAACGGCGTCTTCACCACTGTCTCAGGCAGCGGAATTATTCCCGTCCGCATAACATTTGATGAAAATTTAAACCTTACGGAATATAAAGAACCGATAGACGGTTCCTATTACATCGAATCTATCAAGGAAATGTATCCCGAAGCATTCGTCTCTCCGCGAGTTTTAAATCAGGACGATAAAGACCGCGAATACTGCGACACTCTTTTAAAGGAACAGGCGAAGGCTTACCTCAAAAAAATAGGACGCGACGCACAGGTTCTTGACTACGGAGAGTTTGATCATCCTCTTCTGACTGATTCGGGAGTATCTGTTGAGGTTTCAAATCTTCTTTCCGAAAACCGTAATCTTGCGTTATACCCATACTGGATAGGGAATCTTGAGCTTATCGAAAACGGCGTAAGATATGTCTACTCCCTTGACCTTAAAAGCTCAAGCATAATCTATACAAAGACAGAATATGACACCGGAAAAACAGTCGAATCCTTCACCTTTGACGCCAAGACAGGAGAAGCCGTATAGCCTACGGCAGATTATTCACCGTATCCGCCAGCTCACGGAATCGAGCTTCTTGATTCAACGCTTGTATTCCGCTGTCGGACAATTTACAAAGCAGCTTCCGCTTTATAACCTCCTTCGGAACTGAAACGGTCGTTTCGGTTTCCCTTACGACAGGCGATTTAATATTGTTGCGGTGCAAAGCTTTTTCTTCCGTATGCGTGTTGTAAATATCAATGTAATACATAACCGACCTTTCTACGGCGTCCATTGCTTTGGATACTTCTCCGACGGCAAGATACGCCTCCGCCAACAACAAATAGCAGTCCCCCGAATCGAAATCATGATAAGGCAGTGGGCGCTCGTCCTTGAATATTACGCTCATAACCTCAAAAAATGCTTCATATACAGTGATGGCGTCCCTGTATTTTCCGGCGTTGCGGTATGCTTTTCCGAGCCGTGCGATATCATTTCCGAAAGCCTGCAGCGTATAGTCTATATCAGAGCACAAATCGGTTGCTGCCCTTTTGTAATCGCTCATATATTCATTGACGGTTGCCATATTTGAATACAAGGTAAAATCCGCACGGGCAGGAAAGCTTCTTGCCTCGTTTGACGCCAAATCGAATTTCTCTTGACCGCAGTATAAAAAAACCAATATCTGCCGCGCAGATAAAATATCCGTTATGCTTTTTGAATTTGCTATAACAAAATTTGCCTGCCGAATTGTTTCGGAGGCAATTTCTTTTGCCCGTTCTCCGGCGTAAATCCACCCGTTTTCCCGCAACGACAGCGAAGCTCCGAGGTTCATGCAATTTACGGTAATGATTAGATTATCGGGATATTTCTTCAGCCCGTCAAGCAATGCGTCATAAGCATTTAAGTATGTATCGGTCTCACCGTATTTTTTCATGCCGTCAGCGCGGCGGACAATCTTCAACGCTTCTTCGTTTTCCGTTGTGTCGGCAATACCAAACAGCACATCCGTACTGACTCCGAATACGGACGCAAGAGGAATAACCTGAGAAATGTCCGGCAGTCCCGTTTCGTTCTCCCATTTTGAAACGGCTTGATAAGTAACACCGAGACGTTCGGCAAGCTCTTCCTGTGTAAACCCGTTTTTCTTGCGCAAAGCTTTAATGACCTTTCCCATTGACATTGACATGATAACCCCTCCAAACAGAATATATCGGCGCCGTGACTATATACTAACATAAATGCCGCAAAATAAAAAGCGACTCAAAAACGAATCGCCCTCAACTGTGCGTTGAGCTAATCGGCGCTTCCCTAACGCCAAAAATTAAAGAGACTGCGGCGAAATGATTTTTTATAAACAGGATGCCGCAGCTTGTGTTAAAACGGTCACACTTTATTTTACGCTTCTGTTTCCATGGGCAAAGCCGATCCGATTGCGGATTATGGCAGAAACGCCCATGGATGTTCCGCATACCGTTGACATTTTGATTCTCCCTATAACCTTTGAAAATCCTATTGCCGAAAGTCCCCTTGCAGCGCCGCATAATATTGGGGGCTGTGAGGTTTATCTCGGAAAGTGCAAGAGCAAGCTTTGGTGCTGTCATCCATGCAAATCCTGCCGAAACTATACATAAAAGGCAGTATATACCCCAAAACGCCTCCCATGAAAAGGGAGCGTACTTTTTATCCAAGACCAAAGCTCCCCCGGCATAGTCCTGCAAGGAGTGCATTATAAAACCAAAAATCATTTCGATTTCACTACTAAATTTTTCAGGCTTCTTGCGCTTTCGTATCCCACTGCCGCAGCCGCCTGCGC
>CAZIBK010000027.1:0-12820 GCA_964537125.1 uncultured Oscillospiraceae bacterium | reverse complement strand
CTATAAGGTGTTTGATTAAAAAGGGGTGAGGAGCTATGGCTTCTTTCGGGACATTGGGGAAAAATGATAAAAAGGCGCGGATATATACCTATGTTTTATTAGCGGTGTATGTTTTTATACTCATGCTTTTTTGCACCAAGTCGTCGCCGATATACATTTTCAATGATTGGTTTGACGCGAACGCATATATGACGATGGGGAAAGGGCTTGTAAGAGGCGCTGTTTTGTACAAGGATCTTTTCGACCATAAGGGCCCGCTGTTGTATTTCCTCTATGCGATAGGGTACCTTATAGACCATACCGGCTTTACGGGGATATTTATTATACAGGTTATATCGATGTATCTTGTATCGCTCTTTTCCTTTAAGACGGCAAAGGTTTATACAAAGAGCGGTATTCTTTCGGCGGCGGCGGCTCTTTTGGCGCCGATGACGGTTCTTACGAGCAGAATATATGTATACGGGCGCGACTACGGCGGCGGAAGCCCGGATGAATTTACAGCCCCGCTGTTTGTGATATCGATATATCTTGCGGTCAAGCTTTTGAAGGACAGAGAGTGCGGTGAGAAGGATTGCCCGAAGCTTTTTTGGCTCGGCGTTGCGGGAGGATTGATTTTTCTTTTAAAATTCAACTTCTTCGTATTTACCGTGGGGCTTATGCTGCCGCTTTTCGCGGTACTCGTGTTCAAAGATATAAAAAAGTTTTTCGTATACGCGCTTTATACGTTTCTGGGGTTTGCGGTCACCTTTGTGCCTTACGGAATCTATGCCCTCGCAACGGGCAGCGTGAGGGATTTTATAGATGTTTATCTGCTCTTTAACCTTTCGTATGCGGGCGAAAGCGAGGGAATTTTATTCGGGATTCCGTCGTCGCTCAAAAATGTTTGGGATTGCCTGTGGGGCGCGTTTACGGGGCATGAATATATCGCGCTGCTGAGTCTTGCCGCAGCGCTGCTCGGGATGATATATTTTATAATAAAAGATAAGGAAAACCGCCTTTTGAATGTGTCGCTGCTTCTGAGCTTTCTGTTCACAGCCGCAATTTTAGGCAGAAAGCTGATGATATACGCTATCGTGCCGCTGATGGTTTTCTCGCTTATGGGATTTTTGGCTCTGTGCGACATTCTGAAGGAGAGAGGGCTTAGATTTGACAATCCGCCCAAAGGAGCCGCAAAGCGGATTTTGGCGTTCGCGGCGGCGGCTTTTACGCTGTTTTTCTCGATAATAAACAACAATCTTGTATCGGGAGATCTGAACCGCTTCAAAAAGACGGAGGACGGAAAGGAACGGCTCTGTCAGGACGAGCTGGCGGAGGTTTTGCTTCAGCAGCCCGAGGAGGACAGGACGCTGCTCCTTGTGCTTGCGCTTGACGCGGGCTTTTACACGAGATTGGACATTGTACCCTCGTCGAAGTATTTTTACCGCCCAAACATAAGCTTTACGGCATATCCCGACATATATATAGGGCAGTATGAGGATGTGAAAAACAAGGTCAACAATTATGTGGTGGCGGAATTTGAGGCGGTGTATGACGCGGATTCGGCGAACGAGGCGATAAACGCGTATAATTACAGGAAGAAAATAGGAACTGCGATAAACATGAATTACGACCTTGTAAAGGTGGTTAAGGGAACGAATTTGCAACATTCGAAGACATACTACTTGTACAGAAAGAAGCTTTAAACGGGGGAAACAATGTGAAAAGGGGGGCGAAGTCGTATGGCTTCATTTTTGAAGGACAAATACCGGCTTATCAGGCAGCTTATCAGCTACGGAATTATAGGCGTGATATCCTCGGGGCTGGATTTTGCGGTTTTTCATTTGCTTACAGCCGTCACGCCGCTGGGAAGCTTTGCGTCTAACTTCATAAGCGTAAATATCGGGATAGCGTGCAGCTTTTTGTTAAATTCCCGCATTACGTTCCGCGTTTCAGACGAGAGAGGGAAACGCGCGGCAAAATTTTTTGCGGTAGGCTACATGGGGCTTATACTGTCAATGATAATTATATATATAGGAAATAATCTCTTGGGCATAAACAAAGACATAGTAAAAATATGCTCAATAGTAATAGTGGCGCTTTTTCAGTTTACGCTGAACAAGCTCATAACATTTCGTGAAAGGAAGTGAAATCCGATGGACTCGCTTTATATAATAATTCCCGCATATAACGAGGAAAGCAATATCGAAACCGTCGCAAGAGAATGGCACCGCGTGGCGGAAAGCACGGGAGCGGATTCGCGCCTTGTGATAATAAACGACGGAAGCCGTGACAATACGCTGCAGATTTTAAACGGGCTGAAAGAGGAGCTTGCGCAGCTTGTGGTGCTGACAAAGCCCAACTCGGGACACGGCGCAACGCTCTTGTACGGATATAATTACGCGCTCGAGCAGGGAGCGGATTATATATTCCAGACGGATTCCGACGGGCAGACCAAATCGGAGGAGTTTTACGCTTTTTGGGATATGCGCGGCGAATACGACGCAATAATCGGCAACAGAACACATCGTGAGGACGGAATTTCGCGAGTGTTTGTCACAAAAACGCTGAAGGTCGTTCTTAATATGATATTTCATCTTGACGTGACGGACGCAAATACGCCTTTCCGCCTCATAAGGCGCGAGGCGATGGAGAGGCATATAAATAAAATACCGAAGGATTTCAATCTTTCAAACGTAATGCTCACCGTTTGCCTCATTAAGTACGGTGAAAGGGTAAAGTTCGTTCCGATAACCTTCAGACCGCGTCAGGGCGGGGTGAACTCCATAAACCTGAAGAAGATAGTGAAAATAGGATGGCACGCGGTAAAGGATTTTTCGTATATAAAAAAGAATATGGAATGAGAAAGCCGCAAAGCCGATTGTTTAACCGGCTTTGCGGGCTTTCCCGTTACAAATCGTCAGCGTCCTGGGTGGGGACGTCGCGGCGGTCGCTCGGCGTTCCCGTCCAGCTGCCGAGGGGATCGGATTCAAGCTCGTCCTTATCCACAAACTCCTTTGATATTTCCTCGCTGAGCTTTTTATTTCTTGAATCGGGGTTTGTTCTTTTCGGCAATGTTATCACTCCTTTACAATTTTGTTACTATTATTGACCGAATCTGAAAAAATATATATAATATATACAGACGTTCTCCGCCGCCGGGACGGCGGGTTCTGAGGAGCTGACGCGCTCTGCACGGACCGCAAACGTTTTAAATATATAGAGTCGTAATCAATTCGGGTGAGATAAATGGCAAGGGTCAAAAAAATAATATCTCTTCTTCTTGCGCTGTGTATGGCGTTGCCGCTGAGTTCGTTTGCCGAGGAGGATGGAATCAATCATTTATACATATTCGGAGACGTGTGGGCGGCTGCATGGGGAAACGAGCTGTCGGAGCGCTTTTTTGACGAAAGCGCGGTTATAAACTGCGCGGCAGCGGGAGCGCTTCTCTCTCAGCTTGAACGCACGGCGGCGTATTTGAGCGTGGGAAGCGGAGATGCGGTCATACTTTCCTACGGTTATATTGCAAAGGATTACCGAAGCGATCCGACAGGCGATTTTGAAAAAAACCTCGATTCGGCGGTAAGCTCGCTTAAAGCGCGGGGCGCGGAGGTCGTTTTTGCGTCTGTATGCAGTACGCGAAGGCAGAATCCCGCAACGGGCAGGTTTGAGGAGACGAAAAACTTTTTTACCGAGACAATGCGCACATATGCGGCGGAGAACAATATATTATATGTAGATTTGGCTCGCCTCACCTGTGAAAAAACAAACGAGCTGGGCGCTGCGGGAAGTATGCGCCTCTATGAGGGCGACAATTCCCTTACAAAGCAGGGCAACCGCCTTTGCGCGGAGGAAACGGCGCGTCTTCTTGCGGAAAACGGAATAATGGAGGGCATGATAAATCAGGATATCAGCGTTTTCTGCACTCCGTCGGAAAACGAGAAGTCAGTGCAGCTCGATATGCTGGCGGAGCGCAGCTTTTGCGATTATTTTACGGTGTATGTGAAAAACGGCAGGGGCGTTAACGTCAACTATGAGGGGATCCCGGACGGGGACGGCGAGATAAGCTGCAGAACCGAAAGCGGTATTATAAGGATAACGTTTGAATCCGCGGAGGAGATACAGGTGGCTCCTGTATATGAATTTGACGCAGGCGGTGTATCTACGGCGGAGGAGCCTTACACCCTGAGCTTCAGAAACGGGGTATATGATATTATAGTAAAAAAGAGCGAACCGCTCCGAGGGAGCGTTTACGCAAACGGCTATGTGATAGTGTCAAACCTTGATATGCCGGGAACGCAGCCTGTTACCGAGTGCGCCGAGGGCATTTTCAGAAATTTCGAGATAGAAAACGGAAAGATAGATTTCACCGTATCAGGCAAGACGGATAAGCTTTCAAGCGTCGCGGTGAGGGAAACTCAAAAGATATTTGACAAAAAGCCGCGCATATTCGTGGCGGGAGATTCAACGCTGTGCAACTATTATCCCCTTGAGAGAACAGGTCTCGAAAAGGACGGAGAGGTTCAGACGGGATGGGCGCAGCTTCTGAAAAATCATGTGGACGCCGAGGTCGTAAATCTGGCGGTGTCGGGCGACTGGGCGGTAAACTGGCAGAAGGAAAGCTTCCCTACGGTTGAGCGCTTCGGAGAGAAAGGCGACATATTTATAATACAGTTCGGCATAAACGACCGCGACAAGTGTACCGTTTCGGAGATGAAGAACGCCATTTCGGAAATGATAGATTCAGCCGCGGCAAAGGGCATGATACCGATCCTCGTCAGCCCGCAGATATCGGCAGGCTACGGCTGGGGCGAGGCAAACGACATAGGGAAATCCGACGGCGGAGTGTATGAGGAGTTTTTCGCGGCAGTAAGGGAGCTTGCGGGGGAAAAGCAGTGCTTTTATGTAGACCTTACGGATCTTTCGTCGGGATGGTTCTCGGAGATAGGGCGCGAGGCGGTGTACAGGAAATATCATCTCTGGGATTGGGAGAAGGACGAGCCTATTGACACGATGCACCTGTCATATAAGGGCGCGGCTGCAATGTGCAGCTTCTTTATCAGCGCGATCAAGCAGATGAAGGATAAAAACTCTGTAGATTTATGGGGAAATTCCCTTGACACCTTAACAGTTTGGTAAAAAAATTGTTTAAAAAAAGCAACAAAACTATTTACACGGAGAATTTTTTAGTGTATTATATATATTAGATTAGATATATTCTCATAATGAAGTTTTGGAGGAAACGAGATGAAAAAAGGTTTCATAGTAAAAGTAGTCTCACTTGCGCTATGTTTCGTGCTTGTGTTTTCTTTCACGGGCGTGTATGCCGAGGCGGAGTCCGGCATTTCCAAGATTGAGTTCCTGAAGCTTATCTGTGAAAAAGCCAAGGTCAATTCGCTTTTGTATGAAGGCGGCTTTTCGGACATTGACGAAGCGGATCCATACGCGGAAATGGTTGCGGGTGCGATTGAAACGGGTGTTATAGATCCGTCGTTTGCGGATGCGTCGGGGGCGTTTGGAGCAAACAGCCCCATAACAAAGGAAGAGGCAGTGGCTATTATAGTCAAGGCTCTCACCAAGATGAAGAACAATCTTTCCGTGGGCGTGGATCTGGCGTTTGAGGATAAAGATGAAATATCGCCGAAATTCCTTACATATGTTGAGGTTGCGGTTGCAAATGAGGTAATCTCGGGCGAGGGAAGCTTTGAGCCGAAGAAAATCGTTACGGAGGCTGAGGCAGAGCAGATGGCGGAGGATATGACAGCAAGCTATAAGCGTCTTCCCGTTTTGGCGGGCAGCGGAATACAGAGAATACAGTTCCCCGTTATCGAAGATACGGATATAGAAGCGCCGGACTTTCTTCCCGAGGGATATAAGCTGGTGTTTGACGATGAGTTTGACGGCGACACGCTTGACACTACCAAATGGGGCTACAACTATTCGTGGGGTCATTCCCACAACCATGCGGGATGGTGCGTTCCCGAAAATGTCATAGTTGAGGACGGCATCCTTACCTTGAAGGGCGAAAACGTGCAGCATCCCGACGCGGTGGGCAAGCAGGGGACATTTAATAATAAGAAATACGACATAATATATACTTCCGGCGCTATAAACACTCATCACAAGTACAACTTTACATACGGTTATTTTGAAGCGAGGCTGAAGATGCCTGTCGGCAAGGGAATGTGGCCGGCATGGTGGATGCTTAAGGACGGATGGCCGCCCGAGATAGATATGCTTGAGATACTTTGCTCAAAGCCGCAGATGCTTCACGTCAATTACCACTACGGTCCCGCGTGGAATCAGGAGAAGAGCCACGAGCAGGTTCTTGACCTCGGATTCAACGCAAGCGAGGATTTCCATACATACGGGTTTGAGTGGACGCCGACCTATATGAAATACTATGTTGACGGTGTGCAGGTAGGTCATGCGTTTACCGACAAGAGCGCCATTTCACAGGCGACGGGAATGTACATGATTTTGAATCTCGCCATAGACGGCTGGGACGGTACGCCGGATGAAACTACCGAGTGGCCCGCGCTTTATCAGTGCGATTATGTGAGAGTATGGCAGATAGACGAATAATTTTCCCCGGTTTAATTTTTGATTTCAATTTTAAAAAAATATATTAAAGCACGGCAATGCTTAAGTTATTAGGAGGAGTGCCAAATGAATAAGGGTAGCATGATGTTTAAGATGATGTGCGCGGTTCTTTGCCTTGCGCTTTGTCTTGTTTCACTGCCTGTTTTTGCAGAAGAGGTTCCCGAAGCCGATACGGCTGCCGAGGAAAATGTGACCGTCGGTGAGGAAGCGCCGACAGATGAGGAAGCTGCGGATATCGATGAAGATATTGCAGAGGACGTTGAAGAGAATGTCGAAGAGAACATTGATGAGGAAGAGGAAATTCTCGATCTCTATTCCGCGGCAATGCGCGACAACGGCGTATATGTAACGCCGGGTGAAGACAATGCGGCTGTGTTTGAATATAATTCTCTTCGTTATAAGGTTCCGGTAGAGTCGGATAATTTGATAAGACTTGACGGCTTTGAAAGCGATCCGACAATAAACAGCGAGATTTCAAGCACCTCGAAGTATATGCTTCAGGCTAACGGCTCCGTTACAACGGAAGCTAAGCACAGCGGTTACTTCGGACTTTCCGTTGACGCGGGCGAGGTTATTTACCGTTCTCCGGTGACGGAAGGTCAGGTATATGTGTTCTCCGCTTGGATAACACTTCCGCAGAGAGGTATGCTTAATGAAAACGGACGCGCATTTACCGTTGCGGGCGAATCCGGCAGCGATTACATTGTCGGCTACAATGAAATCGGCAGAGATATAGACAACACAAGCACATGGCAGCAGGTAATCTTTACATTTAAGGCTCCCGAGACGGGTCTTTTCACAATTGATTTTGAGTATAAGGGAAATTCGCCGCTTTATCTGGATGACCTTGAGCTTTACGAGGCTGAAGTGTTCGACAATCCTCTTGAAATATTGAGCATTGAAAGCGTTGATTCCACAGGCGAGTCATTTGACCAGTCCACAGGTTTCTCCAATGCCGGCACCGTAACTCATACCACTGTTCTTTACAGCAGCGATGAGGATGATGTTTATTTCATTGCAATTGCGGCTCTTTACAAGAATGATATTCTGGTAGACTTCCAGTACTCGGAAGAGTGCGCTCTCGTATTGGACGAAACAGAAGTTGTCTTTGAGATAGATATTCCCGAGGATGAAGATCTTTCTCAGTACAAATATATGGTTTACTTCATAAGCGATACCGACCCGACGGCATTCTACGGCGGGGTACCGAGCAGAACGAACCCATATGTTGTAAAAGGCAATTGAACCGATCCGGATATGAATGGAGGAAAAAACAGATGAACGGCAATTTTAAAAAAGCGAAAAAAGTTTTGGCTGCATCAGTGGGAATGTTTATGCTTCTCCAGGGCGCCGCAATGGGAATATCCGCAGCTGATATCGATCCTGCCGCAGAGGTGTATGTAAGACCGACTGTCGAAACACTTGAGTGCGCGCAGATAGGCGCCAACTATGTGTATGCCGATATTACTACGGAAAACGCGGAAAGCGATCAGCCGATAATAGCGTATTTTGCAAGCGGAAGCAATAAGCTTTACACACTGGCATATTCGGGTGTGCGTGACGGCGCGGCACAAATTAAGCTCGGCGTACCCGACAGCGTCGGCACAGGTACATATACTGTTGCGATTGCGCTTGACAAGGCGGGGGAAGTCGTAAAGACTAATTTCTTCTATGTCGGCGTGGAAGATGTTTCGGGATTGTACGATGCGCTTAATCTTACAGATGTTGATGTAAGCGATGTAAGAGCCGCTCTTGACAACTACAGCGTGGCGCTTTCGGTTGTACAGTACACTGCGGCGGAAAACGGCAAGAGGATAGCTCTTTCCGGCGAAACATATGACGAGCTCACATCCGAACAGAAGGACAATTTTGCGGAGCTCCTTCTCTCAGGCGTGAACGGAAAGTTTTCCGATCGGAAGGGCAGCTTTGATGCGACTAATTCCGAGCAGTTTATAAAGGAAGCTCTTGTCCTTGCGATTTATAACAGTGAAGAAATATTGCCGACCGATTTGGTGGAGACTCTCTATACTTACGATTCAACGGTAGGCTTTGACAGCGAGGATCCGACTCTTTACGGCAAAATCGAAAACCGTGAGACGCTCGGTAAGGTAGTAAAGAATATGGCTCCCACGGCGGAAAGTGTTGAGGAGCTTGCGTCTGTATTTTCAAACGCGGCAGGCGTTGAGCTTGTAAACGAAACACACTGGGCAAGCCTTGTGGACGCCATTGCGGCAAGAAACGATGTGTTCGGAGTGGATGAGGATCAGATTACAAAGCTTCAGAATAATAAGACTCTCAGAAACAACTTCTGTAAGCTGTTTAACAAGGTATATTATTCCGTAGACGAAATAAGAGACTCGTGGGATTCGGCTTACAGCAGTGCGGTAGCGAGTACCGGATCCTCCGGCAGCGGCGGCAGCGGCGGAAGCAGCGGCGGCTCAAGCTCGAGCAGCGTTTCTAAAATAGAGGTAGGTACAGCTCTTATCAATACTAACGATACACTCGGAGTTAAGAAGACAATTACCGACTATTATACCGATATGGGCAATTACGCATGGGCTTCCGACTATGTTCTTGACCTCACAGAGGCAGGTATAGTAACGGGCTACGGCGACAAGCTCTACGGACCCGGCAACAACCTTACAAGAGCAGAGTTCATGAAGATGCTTGTAAATGCGTGCGGACTTGCGGATGTTACGGCAACCAGCTCCTTCACCGATGTCGAAAAGGACGCATGGTATTATGTATATGTCGCAAGCGCGGAAAAGCTTGGTCTTGCAACCGGCTACGGCAACGGTCTGTTTGGAGTAAACGACCCAATAACAAGAGAAGATACGGTAACGCTTATATACAGAGCGGCAAAGCTCAAAGGTATCCCGTTTGAAAAATACAGTATCGGAGCGCTTACGTTTGAAGATAAGGATCAGATTGCTTCTTACGCAACAGACGCGGTAAAGGCGCTTTACGGTGCGGGACTTTATCTTGACACAAGCGATAATTCAAAGCTTACAACATTTGAACCTAAGGGCTATGCATCGCGCGCTTATGTAGCGGTCGTTTTGGATCAAATATATAATCTCAAGTAATGAGTTCTAAACAGATAGAGAGGGTTGCAGTATGAAAAAAAGAAGTATGAGCATCATTCTGGTGCTCGCAATGATTTTCTCTCTTATAATAGTACCTCAGGGCGCGGTAGCGACTGCTGCGGAGTACTATGATACAGAGGGGCTTGACTGCGAACTTGCAGTCGATGTGCTTAGCGCACTTGGAATAATGAGCGGTTATACTGACGGTTCATTTCTTCCTTACAATTCGATTACACGCGCGGAAATGGCAGCTGTTGCCGTAAGACTTGCAGGTATAACCGAATTCCCGAGCCTTGCGTCTGAGGAAGACGTACAGTTCAACGATATGTACGGTTATGACGGCTGGGCAGGCAGCGTAGTTGCTATTGCCAGGGCTATGGGCATTGCAAAGGGCGATGCGGACGGCAACTTCAATCCCGATATGTCGGCTACTTATGAAGACGCGCTTCAGATGGTAGTATGTGCGCTCGGATATGAGGCTAAGGCTGCGGATCGCGGCGGCGAACTTGACGATTATGTTTATATCGCACGGAAGCTCGGTATCACTAAAAAGCTTTCATCAGGCATGGGGCAGAATATAACAAGAGCCGATGTGGCAAAGCTTGTTTATGCAGCGCTCACCGTAGACCTTATGCAGCAGGTATCCTTCTCTGCCGACGGTACCATGATTACATACAATACGGTTGAGGGTGAAACCGCGCTCAGCACCTATTTTGATACGGCTGAGATAAAGGGCGTTGTTTACGAAAACGCGTATGCCGCTATCGATGGCGAGACGTCGGTTGATGATGATCAGGTGCTTATCAACGGCGAAGTCTTTGAGGTAGGTCTTACAAATATAGCCGATTATCTCGGATACTATGTTGACGCGTATGTCCTTGACACCGATGATCCTTCGGGAAACAGAGAGGTAATAGCCTTCAGCGTAAAGAACGTGAAGAACAATACCCTTACAATCGCGGAAGAGGATATTGACAGCGTAAGCTCCGCAATCGACGGATATACCTATTCATACTGGGTAGACGGCAGCACAGCGACTAAGGCGCACACCGCAAAGACATCGGCAACACCCCTTGTTATGTATAACGGCAAGGCTGTTGCGAATGTTACCACCGCTTTGCTTGTACCCGAGACAGGCAGCGTAGTTCTCATCGATAACAACGGCGACGATAAATACGATATTATAGATATTTGGGAATACGATCTTGTATATGTTTTCTCGGCTTCTCAGTCCTCAGGCAATGTAGTAGGCTATTTTGACCGTCAGAAGACATACAAGTTTGACGAGGATGACGATGATTACCACGTTACATTCCTCAATTCCTACGGCGGAGCCGCAAGCATGAGCGATATCAAGCAGTACAGCGTGCTTTATGTATATCAGTCTCTTGACGAAGAGGAAAAGAAGGTCGTTATATCCAACAACAAGATTACAGGCGAAGTGACGCAGATTTCCGAGGAAGACGGAGAGTATACGATTAACGGCATTGCGTATGAAATTTCTCCCGGAGCAAGGGGAAGAGTCGAGCTTGCCGTAATGGATTCGGGCGACTTCTATCTTGACGCTGACAACAGAATTGTCGGATTTGAAGGTTCTACTGTTATCAGAAAGAACATGGGTATGTTTATTGCGGTCAATGACGGCGGTCTTGCCCGCGGCTATCAGATAAAGATACTTACAGCAAACAACGGCGTTCAGATATACAACCTTGCCTCCACTGTCAAGGTAAACGATACAAAGATGTCGTCTGAGGATATTTATGATTATGCTTTCACAAATGCGCTCTTCGGACTCAATGATGAGGAATACGGAAGAACGGGAATCAAGAGAGCAGATCCTTCAAGAGCAGGGTTCCTCTATAAGCTCAACACGAACAACGAAATCAGTGAGATGATTGTTGTCGGCGAGGACTCTTATTTGCAGACAAGACAGCTTAAGACGGCAGGTTATCTGTATTACAGCCAGGGCAAGCACGTTCTCCATTACAGCGGTGAAACGGTAACCGATAAATACGGTAATTCTGTAGGTAAAAGAACATATTGCGATAACAGCACCGTAAACTTCATCATGGATGAAGCTACAATAAATACGGACGACAATAATAATTTCTGGACACAGTATGTAAGCTCTTATTGGGATAACTACAATTTCGATACATATGACTACATCTGGGCTTATTATTACAGCGCCGACGGTTCTGAGGTTGATATGCAGACAACAGTGTGCAACCTGCTTGTTATGGTAGACTGGATAGATGCATCCGGCGACGCCAATGAGGATACAAGCCAGAATATTGACGCAAGAAGCTATCAGGATAATACGGCTGTGAAGTTTATCTATAAGATAACGGCAGCTTACGACAAGACAGCGGGAGAGGAAACTTTCAGAGTTTATTACCTTGACGGAACAAATCTCAGAAATGCGCTTATCAGACCGCAGTATAAATCTGTCGCGTACCTTGACGCCTCTACGGGAACCTTGTATCCCAACGGTTACCCGGTAAGAATTTCTACGGACGGATCGTATATTGAAGATGTGGCAGGATATTTTGATGCGCCGCATACGTCGATACTTGACATGGTAACGCCTAAGTACAATGAATCTACCGGCACTTATGTAATGCCGTGGGTACCCTTCTATCAGAGCCAGTGGAGAAAGTGGAATTCCGATTCGAGCTATACATATGAATCACAGTTCTTCTTGGGCATGATAACAAGTGTTGACGAGGTCGTAGGCTCTAAGCTTTTCGACGTTGCGTACCAGACATCGGCAAAGGTAACATCTACATCTCAGATTGATGTTCACACAAATGAACGTCTTGAGGGTACTGTTTACAGATTGAACTATGACCATGACGGAGCGCTTGAGTCCATATCGAAGGGTTCGCTTGATGATATTGCGCCCGGACAGCTTGTTCTCATAAGGAGACGTGCTTATGATACATCTCCCAAGTGGGCGGCTCTTACCGGTTATGCAATGCATGAGATTATTATTCTCGCAGAAAGTGTGAATGAGCTTGATTATCTGAGTGATTTCTACAGCTATGCAATCGAGAAGATTGTCGAATCAAACTGATGACTTAATGAAAAAACTCTTGAACCGGACCTTTAAATCCGGTTCAAGAGTTTTTTTGTCGGAAAAGAGCGGGAAAAAT
>CAZIBK010000026.1:0-13022 GCA_964537125.1 uncultured Oscillospiraceae bacterium | reverse complement strand
TTTTGTCTTCACTTAACCCGAGGCGAGAGCTTCGGGTTAATAATTTGTGAACAAACAAAAAATTCGGAAAGTTAATTGTTGACTGTAATGAAAAAAAAGAGTAAAATAGCACTTATAAGGTTTACGGAGGGGTATATGTGTCCAACAAAAACGACCGTTATGAAAACATGAGGGCGTTGGCATGGATGACGCAGTTCGGGCTTAATATGGTAACGCCGCTTGTTTTATGTATAATTGTCGCCGCATGGCTGAAAAATAAGTTCGGCATAGGAAATTGGATTATATTTGCGGCAATAATAATAGGCGTGGGCAGCTCTGCGGTGAGCATGTTTTCGTATATCAAAACAGTAAACAAGGAAAACAGGAGGAAAACCGATGACAAGGAAGACGATGATCGAAGTATGTAGGGTGACGGCGGGTAATTTCATACTTGGCGCGGTAATGGTCATTGTTTTTGCTCTTATCGGGCGGTTTTCGGCAAGCGTCGTTTGGGGCGCGCTGCTGGGAAACGCATTTGTTTCCTTTAGCTTTCTGTGGCTCGGCTTCTCGGTGGAGAGAAATGTTCAAAAGGATCCGAAAAACGCCCGTGCGCGTGTTTCGGCAACATATACCTTAAGGCTGTTGGCCGCAGCCGCTATGATATTTATATCTATAAAGTTTTCGTGCTTTAACTGCGCGGCGGCTATAATCCCGCTTTTTTATCAAAGGTTTGTAATAATGGCGGTGGGGTTCATATCTAACCGCAAAAGTGGCGAAGGAGTGGACGCACAATGAACGATATCGCGGTCAACGGACCGAAGGTGTTATATACAATACCGATTTTGGGCGGCATCAATATCACAGAAACGGTGAGGAACGGATGGATAGTTGTTATCCTTGTGACGCTGCTGAGTTTGTTTCTGACACATTCTCTTGTAACTAAAAATCCGTCTAAGAGGCAGATTGCTGCGGAAAAGATATACAGTATGCTGTGCAATCTTGTCAGAGGCGTTATGGGCGAGAGGTATATGAGCTTTGCGCCGTATGTTGGAGCGCTTTTCATTTATTCCATGACGGGCTCTCTTCTTTCTCTTACGGGGCTTCGTTCGGTAACGGGCGACCTCAGCACCACCGCGGCGATGGCGCTCCTTACGACTGTAATGATACAGGTGAATAATATAAGGAACAACGGCGTAGGCGGATGGCTGAAGTCTTTCACTCAGCCTGTGGCGGTGATAACGCCGCTTAATATTATAAGTGAAATTGCAAACCCCGTGTCGATGGCGTTCCGTCATTTCGGAAATATTGCGGCGGGCATAGTTATCACAAAGCTTATATACGCAATGCTCGCAGGGCTCAGCAGTCTAATTTTGGGTCTTATTCCGGTTGCGGGCATCTCGGGGATACCGATTTTCCAGATTGGTCTCCCGGCGGTGCTTTCGATATATTTTGATTTGTTTACAAGCTTTTTGCAAGCTTATATAATCTCAATGCTCACGATGGTATATGTATCAGGCGTGACAGAATAAATTAAGGAGGATTTCTTTTATGGAACGAGCAATAATTTTGGCGGCGTCGGCCGTAGGCGCAGGTCTCGCAATGATAGCGGGTATAGGTCCGGGTATAGGTCAGGGTTACGCGGCGGGTAAAGCGGCGGAGGCGGTGGGCCGTCAGCCCGAAGCAAAGGGCGACATTACCTCCACAATGCTTTTCGGATGCGCGGTTGCAGAGTCAACGGGTATTTACGGGCTTGTAGTGGCAATGATACTCATGTTTGCCAATCCGCTTATCGGTAAACTTTGATTTTGTAAGGAGAGATATCCATGGATCAATACTTGTCGTTTGTAACCATAGATACATGGACTCTGATATTCACTTGGGTAAACCTTTTTGTTCTGTTTCTTATAGTCAAAAAGCTTTTCTTTAAGCCCATACAGAAGATGCTTTCCGAAAGGGAAAAGGAAATCCGCACCTCATACGACAACGCCGATAAGGCGGAAAAAGAGGCTGAGGAGCTTCGTATAAGCTACGAAGAAAAGATATCATCTTCAAAGGATGAAGCCGCTAAGATAGTTTCGGAAGCAGTGGCAAATGCGTCGATGCGCTCCGAATCGATTGTCAAGGAGGCACAGTCGGAGGCTTCCGGCATGATTGAGCGCGCTCAGAAGAGCATTGAGGCTCAGAAAGAAGCGGCTTTTGAGGAGCTTAAGGACGATGTTTCATCAATAGCTGTTGATATCGCGAGGAAGATAATCGAAAAGGATATCAACGAAAAGGATCATGAGGAGCTTATCAACAAGGCCTTGGAAGGATTAGGTGGCTCAGATGAATGACAGAGAGCTTTTATACTCTTCGTCCCTCTATTCCGTTGCGGCTGAGGAAGGCGCATCGAAGGAGGTTTACGACAGCTTGGAGCTTGTCAGAGCTCTTGTCGGTGAAAACCCGGAATATATAAAGCTTATCAATTCGGCTCTCATTCCGCTTGAAACGCGAGAAGGCTTGATTGATGAAGCGTTTTCGGGAAATGTCCATGTATTTGTACTGAATTTTATGAAAATCCTCGCAAAGAGGAGGATAGCCGATATTTTTATTCCCTGCGCGAAAAATTATGAAAAGCTTTATTTTAAGGACAATAATATTGAACGCGCAAGGATAACGACGGCATTTGAGCTGAGTGAGGCAAAGAAGAAGGAAGTAGTTGAAAAAATAACCTCATCCACCGGTAAAAGGGTTATTGCCGAATTTGTTGTTTCGCCCGAAATTGTGGGCGGAATAGTTATCGACACGGACAGCTCGTCTATCGATGCCAGCGTTAAGACTAAGCTTGAATCTCTTGGGCGATACATCAGCAAAAATTGATTGGGAGATGATGAAGTGCGGCTGAAATCGGATGAAATTGCAAGCATAATAAAAAATCAGATAAAAAACTATTCCGATAAAACTGTTGAGACTGAAACCGGGCACATCATAGAGGTCGGCGACGGTATAGCAAAGGCGACGGGGCTTGAAAACTGTATGTCGAACGAGCTTATCGAGTTTGAAAACGGTGAGTCGGCAATGGCTCTCAACCTTGACGAGGGAACAGTCAGCCTTTGTATTCTCGGCTCGGACGAGGGTATAAAGGAGGGCTCGCTTGTAAAGAGAACGGGCAGAGTCGTTGAGGTGGGCGTAGGCGAGGCGCTTATCGGGCGCGTTGTGGACGCTCTCGGCAAGCCTATCGACGGAAAGGGCGATATTAAATATACCGCCACTCGTCCTATAGAGCACAAGGCGGCGGGCATTATCGAAAGAAAATCGGTATCGGTGCCGCTGCAGACAGGTATTAAGGCGATAGATTCGATGATACCTATAGGACGCGGTCAGCGTGAGCTTATAATAGGCGACCGTCAGACCGGTAAGACGGTTATTGCAACGGATACTATCATAAACCAGAAGGGCAAGGGAGTTATTTGCATCTATGTTGCGATAGGGCAGAAAAAGTCTACCGTTGCAAATATCGTTGAAACGTTTGAAAAGAACGGAGCAATGGATTATACGATAGTTGTTTCGGCAACGGCGTCGGACTCCGCTCCGCTTCAATACATTGCGCCATATTCGGGCTGCGCGATGGGCGAATATTTCATGTATCAGGGCAAGGACGTGCTTATAGTCTACGATGATTTGTCAAAGCACGCGGTTGCATACAGAGCAATGTCGCTTCTTATCCGCCGTCCGCCGGGACGTGAGGCATATCCGGGAGATGTATTCTATCTTCACTCAAGACTTTTGGAGAGAGCCGCAAGGCTTTCGCCCGAATACGGAGGCGGTTCCATTACGGCGCTTCCCATAATCGAGACGCAGGCGGGTGACGTTTCGGCGTATATTCCGACAAACGTTATCTCCATAACCGACGGGCAGATATTCCTTGAAACCGAGCTTTTCCACAGCGGCGTAATGCCTGCCGTAAACCCCGGAATCAGTGTGTCGCGTGTAGGCGGCAACGCTCAGATAAAGGCTATGAAGAAGATATCCTCGCGCCTTAAGCTCATGTATTCTCAGTACCGTGAGCTTGCATCCTTCGCACAGTTTGGCACAGACCTTGACGATGACACCAAGGCAAGACTGGCACAGGGCGAAAGAATAGTTGAAATATTGAAGCAGGATAGAAATAAGCCCGTTGACGTAGAGCTTCAGGTGGTTATCATTTACGCGTGCGTAAACGATTATCTGAAGGATATCGAGGCGGCGGATGTATCTGCCTTTGAAAGCTTCCTCTTTGAAAATGTTAAGAATAATTATCCTAAGATAATAAAGAGCATTTCCGAGACTAAGGATATTTCCGCAGAGACAGAAGAGCTTATCAAGACTGCCATAGAAGAGAGCAAGAAAAAATTTTTGAGCGCAAGATAGGAGGCAGATTATGCCCCAATCTATGAAATTGATAAAAAACAGAATAAAGAGCGTTGAAGGCACAAAGCAGATTACAAAGGCGATGGAGATTGTGGCAACGTCAAAGCTTCGCCGTGCCAAGGATGATATGGAGCGCATAAAGCCGTATTTTAACACCTTGAAAACGGCTGCGGAGCAGATTCTTGCCAACAATACGGAGTTTTCCTCTCCGTTTTGCTCGGGCGACGACGAAAAGCCCGCGTGTCATGTTGTAATAGCGGGTGACCGCGGCATGGCGGGCGGATACAACTCGAATCTTTTCCGCTCGCTAAAGGTGAAGGAGGGCGACTATATTCTGCCGATAGGGAGGAAGGTAGTCGAATACTTTGCAAAGCAGGACGTCAATATTTTGTCGTATGACTATGCTGTTGTTGGAGAGGTAACCTCCGGAGACTGTATGCAGATAGCATATCTTATAGCAGGCGACTATAAGTCCGGCAAGTTCGGAGCGGTCGATGTTGCATATACAAAATTTGTAAATGTACTGTCGTTTGAGCCGGCGAAGGAAAAGCTTTTGCCCTTTATTCCGAGCGGGAAAGCAGAGCCTCAGAAGAGGGAGCTCACTATATACGAGCCGAGCGTAGACGCTGTTTTTTCGCAGCTTATACCACAGTATATAAGCGGTATTATCTACGGAGCGGTGGCTAATTCGCTTGCATCGGAGCTGTCGGCAAGGAGAAATGCCATGCAGTCGGCAAATAAAAACGCCGATGAGATGATATCCAACCTGACGCTCAGATACAACAGAGCACGGCAGGGCGCTATTACCCAGGAAATAACGGAGATAGTTGCCGGAGCCGAGAATTGATTTAAAGAAGAGGTGAAACGCATGGCAAACGAAAAGGGAAAGGTTATTCGTGTTTCAGGTCCTGTTATTGACGTGCGCTTTGAGAGCGGGGTTCTTCCGAATTTGCTCAATGCGCTTATAGTCAAAAACGGAGACAGTAATATAACGGTTGAGGTCGCTCAGCATATAGGCGATGATGTTGTTCGCTGCATAGCTATGAGTTCTACCGACGGTTTACAGCGCGGCGCCGAGGCAGTAGATACGGGAAGCGGCATCACAGTACCCGTAGGTCGTGAAACCCTTGGCAGAATATTTAATCTCCTTGGTGAGCCGGTAGATAACGGCGAGCCTGTAAAGACAGAGGAGAGATGGTGTATCCATCGTCCGGCGCCTTCCTATGAAGAGCAGCAGGGCGCAACGGAGATACTTGAGACGGGTATTAAGGTTGTAGACCTTATCTGCCCCTATGCAAAGGGCGGAAAAATCGGTCTTTTCGGCGGCGCGGGCGTCGGTAAGACCGTGCTTATTATGGAGCTTATCAACAACGTTGCAAAGGAGCACGGCGGTCTTTCCGTGTTCTCGGGCGTAGGTGAAAGAACGAGAGAGGGCAACGACCTTTACAACGAAATGAAGGAATCGGGCGTTATCAATAAGACGGCGCTTGTATACGGTCAGATGAACGAGCCGCCCGGAGCGAGAATGAGAGTTGCGCTTTCGGGACTTACCATGGCGGAATATTTCCGTGACAAGGAAGGACAGGACGTACTTCTTTTCATCGACAACATATTCAGATTTACTCAGGCAGGCAGCGAGGTTTCCGCGCTGCTGGGCAGAATGCCGTCAGCAGTCGGCTATCAGCCGACGCTTGCAACGGAAATGGGTGCGCTTCAGGAGCGAATAACCTCCACCAGAAAGGGTTCCATTACCTCCGTACAGGCAGTATATGTTCCGGCTGATGACCTGACCGACCCGGCTCCCGCAACAACCTTTGCGCATCTTGACGCAACGACGGTCCTTTCGCGTTCAATTGCGTCAATGGGCATATATCCGGCGGTTGACCCGCTTGAATCAACATCGCGTATTCTTACGCCTGATGTTGTGGGCAAAGAACACTATGAGGTTACAAAGAGCGTTCAGAAAATACTTCAGCGCTATAACGAGCTTCAGGACATTATCGCTATCATGGGTATGGATGAGCTTTCCGACGATGATAAGCTTCTTGTAAACCGCGCGAGAAAGGTTCAGAGGTTCCTGTCGCAGCCCTTCTCCGTTGCGGAGCAGTTTACGGGTATGCCGGGCAAATATGTTCCGATTGAAGAAACTATACGAGGCTTTAAGGAAATTATCGAGGGTAAGCATGATGATATTCCCGAATCCGCATTCCTCTTTGCGGGTACAATAGACGAAGTTGTTGAGAAGGGGAAAGCCAAATGAGTGAGTACCGCTTGAAAATAGTTACCCCTGACAGACTTATTTTTGATTCAAATGCAGAGCGCATGGTTGCGAGAACGATTGACGGAGATGTGTGCATACTTGCCCGTCACGCAAATTATATTGTTCCCGTTGCCATAGGGCAGGTAAGGGTTAAATCGGAAGGCAAGTTCAGAACCGCGTCCTGCAGCGGCGGTACCCTTATGGTGGTTAACGGCGAGGCTACTTTAATCGCCAACACGTTTGAATGGGCTGATGAGATAGACATTGAGCGTGCAAAAAGAGCAAAGGAAAAGGCGGAAAAACGTATTCAAAATCATAAGACCGACTATGAAATGCGCGTTGCCGAGCTTAAGCTGAAAAGAGCGTTGAACCGTTTGAGAACGGGAATAAAATAACGATTGGGAGAGGGGCGGCGTATGCTGCCCCGATATTTATTATGGAGAAATTGTTGATAAGCGCCTGCCTTTTGGGGCTGCGCTGCCGATATGACGGAAAAAGCGTGCCTTGCGATTTAAAGGGCATATTGCAAAGCTGCGAGCCGGTACCCTTTTGCCCGGAGATTTACGGCGGTTTGCCGACGCCGCGATCCGCTGCCGAAATAACAGGGGACAGGGTTATAAATAAAGACGGCAAGGATGTTACCGAGAATTATATAAAGGGTGCAGAGGAGGCAGTAAGGCTTGCAAAAGCCCTTGGGATAAAGAAAGCTCTCCTTAAAGAAAAAAGCCCCTCCTGCGGTTCGGGGAAAATTTACGACGGAACTTTTTCGGGGGAGCTTACGAAAGGCGACGGGGTAACGGCTCGGCTGCTGAAGGAAAACGGCATAGAGGTTTTCGGCGAGAGCGAAATTGAAAAAGCGGCGCGGGTATGAGATCGCTTAAGGAATCATACAAAATACGGTGAATATATTTATAAGAACTTGACAGTAATTGTAACCTTTGATATAATTATATTAAAGAAAATAATAGAGTCCAGCGGTGTGATGTCAAGTGAAACAGAATAAAAAATCTTTTTATTTTTGATATATTCTGCGAAGACAAAAAACACCTACCTAAGCCCTGACAGCCATATTTAAAAAAAATGAGCAGGGCGTAGTTCATCAGCAAGTAGATGAAATCTACTTTGCCGGAGTATATAGCCGATTGTCTTTCAGCAGCCGAAAGACTAACCGCACAAATTTACGAGCAGTTAATGCGAGTGCACGTTTGTGTTGATATCTGTTCACCTCTTTATACTTAAGGTGGTAGAAGTCGCTGTATTCCTTGTCGCATCTTACAAGTGAAAATGCTGCTTCACACAGATAATACTTTAAAAATCGGTTGCCGGATGAAATAAGCCTTGTAACTTCGGCTTCAAATCCACCGGACTGGTGTTGTTTCCAGGCAAGACCCGCATATTTGGCAAGTGCAGCCTGATTATCAAAACGATTGATATCACCAATTTCAGCTATGATTCCGGCTGAATATACGGGACCGATACCTGGAATTGATGTCAATACATTTGGCATAAGTTCCATCTGAGCCTTGATAGCTTTGTCGAACTCTTTGATTTGAGATTCCAATGCCTTCATTGAGGTTATGGATATAGAAAGCACCTGATTTACAGAATCATTAACTGTTTTTGGCAAACGGTAAGAACTGCGGGCTGCTTTCTGGATGGCTTTGGCTACTGCATCCGGATCAGGAAAACGATTCTTTCCTTTTTCAATGATGAAGTCAGTAAGCTCATGTAAGTCCATATTTGCCAGTGCTTCTGCGGATTCAAATTCATCGTAGACAGCAAGGGCAGTTGTGCTAAAGGTATTACTAAATACCTTCTCCTGCGTCATAGTAGAATACTTCTTGAACAGCACATTTATAAATCTTTGCTTTTCTTTAGTTAGATTCTGAACAGCAAAGTAACGTGCACGAGTGAGGTTTTGGAGAGCTTTATAACGATAATCGCCCATATATACCTCTTTGTTGATTCTACCGAAACGCAGGCAGTCAGCAATAACAAAAGAGTCCACATAATCATTCTTTGGCAAGTCATTGTAAGTATCATGAAACTTTTTGACCTGCTTAGGATTGAGGACATGAATCTTTCTGTTAAACGGTGCCAGAGTGGCATCTTCCCTTAAGAAATACACTAGATTGTCACCATAGACAGAGGTTGCTTCGAGACCTATCAAAACGGTATCAAGGGAATGTGAAGTTAAAGCAGAAAGGATTCTTTTTACCAACTGAGTAGAGCCTTCATGTGAGTTTGCAACAGAAAAGTTACTGTGCTTGTCACCATTAGGAAGCATTAAATAAACGACATTGGATTTGCTGCTTACATCAATACCGACGTAAAGTGTGTTCATTGTAATCACCTTCTTTCGTTTGGAATTAAAGTGGTCAATCGGCTTGGTAAAACCCATGATCATGGAGCATCGACACCCTCGCATATAAGAATCCAGCTTAAGATGGACAGATGCGAAACCACACTGCCAGATGGTAGTCCATGTACTTAAGCAAACAGCCAGCCGGTTTGAAGCTAACTTCCATGTCAGGGGAACAGACTTTATATGAAGCAACCATTACTGGTTCAACAGGAGGCATGAAGAACTATTACCTGATTGACACTAAGACAATTATATCATGGGCTTAACTAAGCATATTGAACAAAAATTATTAAATTATTAAGGTACATTTATGTATCTAAAAAATATTATACGAGGAGGTTTGTTTTATGAAAAAAATCGGATTATTGACAGCCGGAATTGCGTGTGCCGTAAGCTTGGTAATCGGCGCCTCGGCGGCAGGAATCGTACAGACAATTAACGCTGAGCTTCGCCCGGATTTTGAAATTGTCATTGACGGGAAAAAGCAGGAATTTAAAAATGCTTCGGGAGAAACGGTGTATCCGATTCTTTATGACGGAACAACATATCTCCCTGTCAGGGCTATCGGCGAAATGATGGGAAAGACGGTTTATTGGTATCAGGATGATAAACGAATCGAGCTTAAGGATGAGGAAACCCTCGTTACCGACGCCGACGTTATAGTGGCAGGCAAGGCGGATAAGAATACAGCCTCTGCCGGAAAGGGCTCGGCGGATATTGCTTCGTCGGGCGAAATAACACTTTCGGATGCAAAAAAAATAGCGCTTGATAAAGCAGGACTTGATGCGATTGATGTTAATGACGTTATATTCACTGAAGCTAAACGCGAGAGGGATAACGGCATCTATGTTTATGAAATCGAGTTCAGAAAAGACGGAATTAAGTATTCCGCAGAAATTAAGGCAGCCGACGGAAGCATTGTTTCTTGGGAAACCGAAGGCGCAGCGAATAACGGCACGGCTTCCGATCGGAAGATAACTCTTGACGACGCAAAAAAAATCGCCCTTGACAAGGCAGGGCTCAGTGAAGGCGATGTGGTTTTCACAAAGGCTAAAACCGATAGGGAAGACGGCGTTGATGTTTACGAGATTGAGTTCAAAAACGGAAGAACCGAGTATTCGGCAGAGGTTCGTGTGTCTGACGGAAGCATCATTTCCTGGGAAGTAGAGAAGGACAATTAAAATAAACCCGAGGTTGAAAAATTAAACCGAAATTCAAAGCGGCGGTCATTGTGCATGATCGCCGCTTTCGATATAATAAAGCTAAAGAAGCTTCTTAAAATATTATTGAGGAGAAATTTATATGCAGATATTTATAGCGGAAAATTTAAAGCAGCTCCGTAAGGCACAGGGTAATACGCAGGAGGATTTGGCGAGGCACATTGGCATTACGGTGCAGTCGGTCAGCAAATGGGAACGGGGAGAAGGATATCCCGACATTGAGCTCTTGCCTGTGATTGCGGAATTTTATTCCGTTTCAACTGACGACTTGCTTGGCGTAGGAAAAGCGGTGAGAGATAAAGCAATAAAGGATTTTGTAAAAAGATGCGGTAAGGCGAATGAAGAAAGAAACTTTGCCGAAGAATTGAGGCTCTGCAAGGAAATTTATTTAGATTATCCGAATGATGAAACAGTTATGAGGCATTACATGAACGCGCTCAGAAGGAACGGCTATTTTGATGAATCGCTTGAGATGACAAGAAGGGTGATTGATAAAACGGAGGATTGTCAGGCGCGCTATGAAGCTCTCAGAAACGGTATTTTCTGCATCGGTGTATCATATGACGGCGATTTGGAGGAGTCAAAAAGCTTTGCCGAAGACCTGCCTGATTATTTTACAACAAAAAACCAGCAGTATATAAATCTGCTGTCGGGAGACGAACTTGTTCCCGTTGCGAAAAACAATATTGAGGATTTGATGCTGTGTCTTTGCGCGAACATCAGAGCGCGCCAGTGCGACTTGCATACTGATGAAAAGATACATCTTTGGGAAAAGGCGGCGGCTGTGATAGATATTGTGTGCGAGGACGGCGACTACGGAAACCTTACGGAGCAATTTTTGAGGTTCAATTTGTTTACGGCACATGACTACGGACTGCTCGGAAAAAAGGAAGAGGCTATAGCCAAGCTTGAAAAATGTGCGGAAATTGCGACAAAATATGACTTATCTGACGGAGGAGAGTACGCATCTATACTAATGCGAGGAAAGAAATACAAGAAGGGCGCCGGCACGAGAGCGGCATTGTTCCATCAGATGAACACATGGGGCGGATTTGATAATTTTCGTGATGATGAACGCTTCCAAAGGATACTTGAAAGCATAAGGTGCGAAGATGGAAAAGAACTTTTAATTGCAGGTGACGCCTCACTTTATGATATCGTAGGTACAATAGAGCTTGAATGCAAGGCAGTGAATGAGAATATAGACACATCGGGCATAGCAGCGTACAACGGAGGAGATATTAAATGCCGCTTCATGACACGAGTTCCAAACTCACATTGGACAGATGTTGTCAAGCCGGATCCGGAAAAGAAAACATTTGCGGATTTTCAGGACGGAAAAATCGTCGGAGTCGGTGTTGTTGATGAGGAAAATGCGGAGATTACGTTTATTGCGGCAGAACCCGAGAACGAGATAAAATGCGTAACACGCATGATAGCACACTGCGCAAAATATATAAACGAGCAGAGGAGAACTGCGGTTATAAAAGTAAGCCCTGTAAGCTACGGAGTAATTATACCGGCAAAAGAAGCGGGATTTATAAGAAGATAGTACTAAAAACGAGGCATACCGCTTTAAATGCGGTATGCCTTGACTATAGGATTGACGGCTCCGAACGACCTTATTTTAGGCGGATTACAGCGCCTCGGCGGCAGAATGATATATAATCTCCTTATTATGCGCCTTGGCGTAGGTAATTTCTTTTTTCACGCTGTCGCCTATGTATCGATCAATGTCAACGACATAAATCATGTCGCTCATATCAATTTTTTGAAAATGAGCCCTTGACAGGCTGCACAGCATTTCCTCGGTCAGATCTTCGTTATGTTCGTTATAGGTACATTGCAAAACATTAAGCCCCTTTTTGCTTTCCAATTCAAAGGCTATGCTTTTCATCTCTTCCGTGAATCTCATACTTCCGCATAATGTAACCGTTTTCATTTTGTATCACCCCTTTTAACCGCATTGAATTTATTTTTTATTATAACCGATGGTTTAAGGAAAAGCAAGATGTTTTCGCCCTTTCGGAGTAGATCGCAGAGCGGTTCCTTTATAGCGTTGAAAATATCCGGAGTATTACGCTTTGGGCTGCCTTAATTAGCTGCGAATATCCGATTTTTGAAAAGTCTTGATAAATAAAACCGCAAATGTTACAATATAGGCAATTAAACGCGCATACGCGTTTGAAGGCGCGAAAGTTCTCGGCAATATCGTTAAGAGCTGTAAATTGATGCTTATCCGACAAAATTAAGCATTAAAAATCGGGAAAAGAATCCTGCGTGCTGTTATAATGACAACAGACGGGAGGTAATTGTAATGGATTGGATAGACGGAATGCAAAAGGGCATAGATTACTTAGAGGATAATTTGTGTGGGGAGATAAGCCTTGACGAGGCGGCGCGGGTCTCATGTACATCAAGCTACAGCTTTCAGCGCACATTCAGCATTCTCTGCGGTCTGACGGTGGGCGAGTATGTCCGAATGAGACGGCTTACCTTGGCGGGAACCGAGCTTGCCGCCGAAAAAATTAAGGTCATTGACGCAGCTCTGAAATACGGCTATGACAGTCCCGACAGCTTTGCAAAGGCCTTTGCAAGGTTTCACGGGATAACTCCGTCACATGCCCGCAGCGGCGGGGCAAAATTACGGTCTTTCTCTCGTCTGACAGTAAAATTATCGTTGGAAGGAGGAACTCTTATGAACTACAAAATTGAGAAAAAACCCATGTTCACAGTGACCGGCGTAAAAGCTCATTTTGAAGGAGCTCCGTCGGAGAGGCAGCAAAATCAGCACGATCTGTTTGTCAAG
>CAZIBK010000025.1:0-13723 GCA_964537125.1 uncultured Oscillospiraceae bacterium | reverse complement strand
TTAATTGCAGCCTTTTTGTATGCTTAAATTATCACAAGCCCGTATCGCTTGTCTGAATTCCGGGGTTCAGCTGCGGCGTCTGAGGCGTCTCCTGCTGCGCTTCCTGCTGCGGAGCTTCAGCCTGCGGAGCTTCGGGCTGCTGCACTTCCTGCTGTTGAGCTTCGGGCGCTTCCTGCGAAGACGGCTTATTGCCGCCCGTATTCGTTGACGCGGAGGATGATCCCGTCTGACCGCTTCCTCCGGACTGCGCAGCCGCTCCGCCGCTCACGTTCTTTTCCTCCTCCGCCTCAGCTTCGGGTTCCTCGGCGTATGCAAATTCCGTGACGTCTGTCGGCTGCGCATTCGTACCCGGCAAAATGTCCGCTATCGTACCGCGCCTTACCAAAGCCTGTGTGCGGTCAAGAGACGGAGTCACTATGGTAAGCTCCTCCTCCGCCTGCGGAGCAGCCCCGGGAACCTCATTATCGGTCGTTTTGCTCCCCGTAAGGTTTATCTGCGCCATAGCGTCTTCGCCGTTAAAAACGTTATCCGGAGTATTCGAGCCCAAGCTGTCCGGGAATAAATAATACGAAATCAATCCCGATATACAAAATACCAAGATAAAACCGAATATTCCTATAAAGACAAACAGCGCTTTTCTCACAATAACCCCTCCCTTTATCACACCTCTATTATATCATTATTATGAAACAAGTAAAGATATTTTTTGTCGCATTTTTGCGAAAACCTCATAAACACCGCCACTTCATAAAGCTCAAGCTGCTTTTTGTATTTTCGGCGCATTTCCTCCGTATCGCTGTATCTGTCGGTTTTGAAATCCAACAGGATAAGCTTTCCCTCCGCCGTTTCAAAGAAGCAGTCAATCGTTCCCTGAACGCATATTTTCTCGTTTTCCCCTCTCTCAAATACGTCGGCTGCGTCAACTGTTACGGTAAACGGCGTTTCACGCATTATGTACTTTGCGTTTCTCATCATTTCGGCTATCGGAGAGGCTAAAAACGCTCTTATCCTTTCGGGTTCTATGCAATCCGCTTCCTCATCGGTCATGAGTCCCTTTCCGCGGAAGCTCTCCACTGCCGCCTCAACATCCGTCTCATCTAAGCTTATAAGCTCCAAAACTCTGTGATAGGCGGTACCGCGAGCCGCGCCGACAAGCTTCTTTCCCTTCCGCATAAAGCTCGGCGTTCTTTTTTCCTCAACGGCGGGATAAAGGGGCGCGGCATCTTCATCCTCCGTACTCATGCGCTTTATTTCGCTTACCGTCATTTTCGACGGTATGCTTCTTACGTTTTCATATTCGTACACATACGAAAGCCTGCGCTGCACCTCGGAGCTTGCTTCAAAGGGTTTTTCCTCCGAAGGCTCAATGTCCCGCGCCTTTTCTGCGGAAGGCAGCTCCTTCACCGCATGGATTTCCCAAAGCTTCGGAGACGCGAAAACGCTTACCGAAAGATACCCCAAGTAGCTTCTCATGCTCATTATAGCGTGGTCTGAAGCTCTTTTTTCCGATGTTTCCCGCGCCTTTTCAATATAGCTCTCCGGCTGCGGCACGGATGCTATAAGTATCAGCTTTTCCATTGCCCTTGTCATAGCCACATAGAAAAGCCTCATCTGCTCGGCGCGGCTGTCGCGCTTTATCATACGGGATATCGCCATATATTCCGCCGTTTTAAACCTCACTCTCGTGTCGGGCAGCATCTCAACAATGCCTATACCTCCCTCGGGACTCAGTATCAGCTGATTTGTCGAATCCTTCTCATTGTACGTCTCTCCGCACCCGATAAGAATTACTATCGGAAACTCCAGCCCCTTTGATTTATGTATGGTTGTAATGAGAACAGCGTCCTTGCACCGCTGCCCTTCCGTCTCTATCCCGCCTTCGGACTCAATCGTCTTTTCGAGATAGCGCACAAAATTGTACAATCCCCTGTATTGCGTCTTTTCATAGCTTGCCGCAACGGAAAGCAGCGTTCTGAGATTTTCCTGCCTTGCCGCGCCGCCCGCCAACGCTCCCACAAAGGAATAAAATCCGCTTTCATCAAGCGCCGATTCTATAAATTCCGCCGCGTTCACAACCGACGCCCTTTCCCTCCAAGAAGTGAGAACATTCAAAAATTCTCGGCACTTGCCGCCAAGCTCGCCTTTCTCTTCCGCGTATTCAACCACATTTTCATAAAAGGGCTTGTTTCTTCCCTTCAGCCTTATTTCCAGCATTTCATTTTCGGTAAAGGAGAAAATCGGCGAACGCATTACAGCCGCAAGCGGTATATCATTTCTCGGATTGTCCACCGTTTTCAAAAGCGCGGTTGCCGTTCTTATTTCCATAGAGCTGAAAAAGTCGCGCTTTGCACTGCACTCGCAGGGTATTCCCTTCAGCTCAAATATCTTTGTTATCATGTCGGCAGTGTTGTTGATTTTCCTTGTCAAAACCGCAAAGTCGGAATAACGCACCCTTCGCATCCTGCCTCCCTCGCCCGAAACGAGGAAGCCGCTTTCCATCATGCTCTTTATCCTCTCCACAGCCACAAGCGTTTCCTTTTGCTCACGGGCGAGGTCGTCCTCCGTATCGGCATTTGAATCAATCAGATAAAGCTCGCTTATATCCCTGTTGTATTCCACATACGATGCGCCGCATCTTAAGCGATGCTCCCCGTTATATTCCACCTGCGCTGTTTTTTCGCGCATCACCTTTTCAAACACACAGTTGACGCTGTCAATAACCTCGCGCCTTGACCTGAAGTTTTTGGAAAGTATCATTTTCCGCTGCGGTCCGCTGTCCTTAAAGGTCTTCGCCTTGTGCGCAAAAAGCGTAGGGTCGGAATGGCGGAATCGGTAAATGCTCTGCTTCACATCTCCCACGATAAAGAGATTCGGCTCTCCGCGGCTTTTTCTCGATATGAGCGAAAAAAGCGTGTCCTGAATTTGATTGGTGTCCTGATATTCGTCTATGTATATTTCATCGTATTTTTCTCTCAGCTCCTCTGCCGCCTCATCGCTGCTTTTCAGAGCCTTTAGCGCAAAATATTCGCAGTCCGAAAATTCAAGTTCCTTTCTGTTGAGCTTTTCTTCGATAAACGCGCGGCGAAAGCGCTTTACCGCGTCACAAAGAACCAGTATTTTTTTGTACGAGCTGTACGACTTGTTTTCCGCAGCCTCCGCAAACGCGCGCGCATCCTTAAACTTTTCCTTCAAGGCGTTATGTGCGGCAGTAAGCTCATCCTTCTTCGCCTTCAGCTCGGGCGAGGTTCTCACGCCCTTAAATGAGGCAAATTCAAAGCTTTTTATTCCTTCAAGCATACTCTCGTTGTCGTAGGAGCGGAAAAGCGATTTGAACTCATTGTATTTAAGCTTAAATCTCTCCGCGTAGATATCAAGTCCCGCGTCAAGGGCTTCGCTGTAAAGCCCTTGCAGCGCGTCCTCTATCTCTTTAAGGCTCTCTGCCGCTTCATCGGTCAGAACCCGTCTCAGGCGCTTGTTTCCCTCGCTTTCGGGAGCGTGATTTTCCGCCGCTTTGTCAAGCCATTCCTCAGGCTCTTCAAAGGAGGACGAAAACCTGTACACGGAAAGTATCATCTCCCTAAGCGCGTTATCGTTCTTTCCGCGCCCTACCGAATCCGCCAAAAGCAGAAAATCCCCGTTCTCCTCGCCGTAAAGCTCTTCAAGAATATCCGTCAAAATTTCTTCCTGCAATATGTTTATCTCGTTTTTATCCGCTATCGAAAAATCGGGCGGCACATCCACTCTGAAAAAGTTCTTTTTAAGGAGGTTCACACAAAACGAATCTATCGTACATATGTCCGCCCCCGCCACAAGCGATATTTGCTTTTTCAAACGCGGAGAATGATTTTTTTCAAACTCCTTCTGAAGCGCGTCGGTAATTTTTTCACGCATCTGCGCCGCAGCCGCTCTTGTAAAGGTCACGACAAGCAAGCGGTCGATACCCGTATCGCCGCTTGTTATTCTGTCCGTTATTCTCTCGCTCAGAACCTTTGTCTTTCCGCTTCCCGCAGCCGCGGAGACGAGATTTTCCGCCACCGGAGCCTTTACCGCAGCCGCCTGCTCTTCAGTAAGGCGCACATCCATATGCCTGTTCCTTTCAGCCCGTTTTCTTCTGCTGTCCTTCCTTTGCCATTTTCAACAAATGCTTATACTGCGCCTCCGCCGCCTTCAGACGGTAGATGTACATATCCAGCACCGTGTCATCGTTAACATTGTCAATATTGTTTCTTATCTCCCTGATTTCGTTTTTCGCGTTTTCAAGCAAAGCGGCAACATCGTCATTATTGGAACGCCCTGCGCGAAACGCTTCAATAAGATTTACAAAAAACCTTTTCGTTTCACCGTTCACAATACCACATCCTCTTAATAAGTATATGATATTATATACGCTTCACGTTTGTTTTATGCTATCTTTTAAATCAAAGCAATCCCGCACCTGCCGCGGCACGGGCAAAAGCAGAAGCGCCGACCGAACCGGCATACGCGGCAGGGTCATCCGCGCATAGGTCAGGTTATATTTCACGCCTGCCCTCAATCGCTCTCGCAAGCGTCACCTCGTCGGCAAATTCTATATCTCCGCCCACAGGTATTCCGTGGGCTATCCGTGTAGTCTTAATTCCCATGGGCTTTACAAGCCTGGCTATATACATTGCCGTCGCCTCGCCCTCCACGGTAAGATTTGTCGCGAGTATCAATTCCTTCACCTCGGAATTAAGCCTCACCATAAGCTCCTTAAGCTTTATGTCCTCGGGCCCTACGTTGTCCATCGGCGATATAACGCCGTGCAGGCAGTGATATAATCCGTCATACTCCCTCGTCTTTTCCATAGCGATAATATCCTTCGCCCCTTCGACGACGCATATGATGCTCCTGTCGCGCTTCGGCGACGCACAAATCGGGCACAGCTCCTCATCGGTCAGATTCTGACACACGGGGCAAAGATGCACCTTCTCCTTTGCGTTTATTATCGCCTCGGAAAAACGCTTCGCCTTTTCCATATCCATGTTCATAACATAGAACGCCAGCCTGACGGCGCTCTTTCGCCCGATCCCCGGCAGGCGTTCAAATTCCTCTATCAGTAATCTCAATGCTTCCGGATACATTGCCTCAACCTCTTACCGCCAATTTTTTTACAAAAGCCCCGGGATATTCATTCCTCCGGTTATGCGGCTCATAGAGCTTGCCGCCATATCGTCGGCTTTGCGCATAGCCTCGTTGACTGCGCTTACGATAAGATCCTGCAGCATTTCAATGTCGTCCGGGTCTACCGCGTCGGGCGACAATGTCACCGACACAAGCTCCTTTTTGCCTGATACAACAACGCTGACCGCGCCGCCTCCGACAGACGCCTCAACAGTCTTTTCTCCAAGCTCCTCCTGAGCCTTGAGCATTTCCTCCTGCATTTTCTGCGCCTGCTTTATCATGCTGTTCATGTTTCCGCCCATATTCATCCCTCTGGGAAATCCGCCCTTTGCCATAACAAATTCTCCTTCTTTTATTCTTCAATTTCAACAAACGGCAGCGAGGCTATCTCGTTAAAGGGGTCAGCCTCTTTTTTATTTGCCGTCATGCTTTCAAAATCACTTTCAAATTTGACCGTAAGGCTCACGTCAAGCCCCGTTTCATCGCGGATAATCTGCGTTATATCGTCAAGCCTGCTTTCTATCATATCTCGGAAGGTAGCGCCCACGTCGTCCGAAAATACTATCGCCGCCTTTGAGCCGAATGCCCTCAGCGCGCTGTTTTCAAGCGCCGTATACAGATTAAGATTTCCGCTCGCCATAACCCTTGCGATTATCTCCGGCCATTTGGCTTTTATCCTCTCAATAGACGGATCGCTTTCCTTCGGCGCTTCATTCTTGACCTCTTCGCTTGCAGCCGGCTTTTTCTCGGGCTTAACTTCCTTCCTCGCCGGCGGCGCCGAAATAACTCCTGAAGCTATTTTCTTTTCAAGCTCGCCCACTCTCGCCTCAAGCGCCGCAAGGGAGCCTTCTTCGCGTATGCTGCACAGCTTAAGAAGCGCCGCCTCAATCAAAAAACGCGGCGTCATCACATAGCGCGCCTTTGAAAATGCGTCCGAAAGAGTGTTCACGGCGTATATTGCCTTGTCCGCGCTGTACATTTCCGCGGCGGGAAGCATATCCTTCCAGTCCTCGTCGCTCTCCTCGGGCGGTTTTTTGTTCGTTATCGCATATATCATTATGTTCCTGAAGCCCTTTATCAGCGATTCCACGAACGGCGATAAGCTTCTTCCCGAATTGCATACTCTGTCAATGACCTCTATAACGCGCTTCCCGTCGCTCTGCCCCACCGCTTCGCATATTGCGGCAACAGCGTCATTCTCGCCGAGTCCGAGAAGCGATCGAACATATTCCGTTTCAACATTCTTCCCCGGGGCGACGCACGGCTCCAAAATGGACAGCGCGTCTCTAAGCGAGCCGTCTGCGGCAGAAGCAATCAATGAAAGAGCTTCGGGCTCTATTGTTATCATCTCCGCCGCACATATTTCCTCAAGCCGAGCCATTATGTCTTCCTTTGTTATCTTTCTGAAATCAAACCTCTGGCAGCGGGAGGAAATAGTCTCCAAAACCTTGGTTGGCTCGGTCGTTGCCAAAACAAATTTCACATGCGAAGGCGGCTCCTCAAGAAGCTTTAAAAGCGCGTTGAACGCGTCCTTCGACAGCGCGTGTACCTCGTCAATTATGTAAACCTTATACCTGACTACCGCGGCCGCATAGCTTGCCTCTTCGCGCAGAGAACGGATATTTTCAACGCCGGAATTGCTGGCGGCGTCTATCTCGATTACGTCCATTATGCTCCCGTCAAGGATACCTCTGCATGAGGCGCACTCGTTGCAAGGATTTCCGTCCTTGTTGTTAAGGCAGTTTATCGCCCTTGAAAGGATTCTCGCGGTTGATGTTTTTCCCGTGCCGCGTGTTCCGCAGAAAAGGAAAGCGTGTCCCACGGTTCCCGACGCAACTTCATTCTTTATAGTCTGAGTGACATGATCCTGTCCCACCACATCGTCAAACGTCAGCGGACGCCATTTTCTGTAAAGCGCCTGATACTCCACATCTTTCCCCTTCATTTCGTATTTGTAAATTAAAAAGCCGTACACCCCAAAATCGATACTCTGACATATGCGGTCAGATTGTAGCCGGCTCGAATCGGGCGACCTCGCGGCACACAACCGTTACCGCTTATTGCTGCTCGGTTCCCCGCCTGACAAGGTTCACGGGCGGCCGTTGCGCAAGACCCGACTGTCAACACTGCTTGCAATCTCCTGCCATACGAAAAAAGCACCTCAAAGGGGGAATTGGCCTCTGCTTTAGCGGATTGCAGATACAGGGCGCCGCTACCTCCCCGGTTAGTACGACTTGTATATTATTATACACCGTTACTTGGATTTTATCAAGACTTTTTTACGCTGTTTCCTCAAAGAAATATCCGTCGTCCTCCAAATCCCAAATATACCTCTTTTCCTCTTCCCGTCTCTTCTTTGCCTCCATCACCAGATAATATCCGTCCGTAATGAAAAAATCGTCCTTCCTGTTTTTCATGCTGTACACACCCTTTCCTTTGATGATTACATTGTACAGCATTCCCTGTCCCATAAAACGTACTTTGCTTTATTTAATTAAATCAATTTTCCCTTTGCGCCCGCCTCTTTATTCAGCAAATAAAAAACGCGAATTTGAACTCAACGGCTCAAACCCGCGCCATGGTGCGGATGACAGGACTTGAACCTGCACGCGTTAGCAATAGAACCTAAATCTATCGTGTCTGCCGATTTCACCACATCCGCAAATTTCAAAAGTCAGGAGCTTCTCCCGACTTTTGTGAGCTTTCACTTTGATAAATAATCCTTAAACACTACTTCCAATATCTCGTCGCGCTCAAACCTCGTTATCATACTGCGCGCCCCGTTATGGCTCGTAATATACGTCGGATCTCCCGACATAATATATCCGACCAATTGGCTGATGGGATCGTAGCCCTTCTCGACCAAAGCTTCATGAACCCGCGCAAGTATTTCACGGATTTCTCCGTCGCGGTTATTGCTGAGTTCAAGCTTAGTTGTAAAGCTTGTCATAATTATCCTCTCCCAACCTTATTATTTCAAAAAATCATCAAGATATGAACGATCCTGCATCTGTTTTCTGCGCTCTTCGGCCTCTTTCTGCTGCTGCCTGCGCTTTGCCGCAATGCGCTGCTTCTTCCGCTTATTGTAGTTATACTCCCTCATTATTACGAGTACGATAAAAAACAGCACAAACGGCAGATATAAAAACGGTGAAGTAAATATCGCCTTCAATACTCCGAGTACATTTTTCACCGGGTCAAAGGCATAATCCTTGTCCGCTATAAGCTCGACCGTCCCCACCGGCACGGAATCGACAAAATATTCGGCGGTGCCGAGAACATCGCCCTTTTTTATCGGCGCCTTTATATCATCGTTTATCTTCTCGGTATATTCTACCTTTCCAAGCTCCTCGTCCGCGCGGCAGAGCTGAGTGAGGTCGGCTGCCGCTTCAAGAAGAACCTGCTTCGCGCCCTTTGCGCTCTTTATCGGCGCCTGAGCCACGATAGTCTCGGCTTTGACTATACTTGTCTTCTTATAATTCGCAAATCCGTATTCAAACAAGTTCTTCGAGTCTACATAATCAACCATCTGCCCGTCGATTGTGTCTGCGCCCAATGCCACGCATATCAGACTTACGCCGTTTTTCTCTGCCGAAGATACAAGACAAAGCTTTGCCGGATTTGTAAACCCTGTTTTTATGCCCGTCGCATTTGAATAGTAATATTTTGACGTGCGGCGCGCCGAAACAAGATAATTTGTGTTTGAAAGCCTTCTCTCCTCAGTATATTGCTCGGTAGGCGGAATTATGTACAAATCTGTTTTGACTATCTCGCGGAATGTCTCATTCTGCATTGCCTGACGGGCAAGTATTGCCATATCGGCAGCTGTTGTATAGTGATGCTCGTCATGGGCTCCGCTGGCATTGACAAAGTTTGTCGATGTCATCCCCAGTTCAAGCGCCCGTTTATTCATCAGCTTTACAAATTCATCCACGCTTCCCGATATCCGCTCCCCGAGCACATTTGCCGCGTCGCCCGCCGACGCGAGCATCATTCCGTACAGGAGCTGGCGGACGCTGAGCTGCTCGCCTGCCAGTAATCCCATGTTGGTATGCCCCGGCGGCAGCAGGCTAATTGCCGAAGCGCTCGCCGTCACCATATCTTCAAGCTGCAAATTTTCAAGAGCGAGAAGCGCCACCATTATTTTTGTGGTGCTTGCGGGATACATCCGCTCATTTTCATTTTTTCCGTAAAGCATTTGACCCGTGTCGGCGTCCACCAATATAACCGCCTGCGTCTGAACATCGGGAGGATCCGCGGCAGACGCATACAAGACAGGAATCATAAATATTATCGATATTATCAATACACACGCCGCTATGCGCAATTTGACACGGTTCATCTGAAAATCCTTTCTGTTTTAACGCAAATATGCCAACGGGTCTGTCGTAGAGCCGCTTATTCTCACCTCAAAGTGGCAGTGATTGCCGGTAGACGCGCCGGTGGAGCCCACCTTCGCAATGGTTTGTCCCCTTGATACCTTGTCGCCCGCCTTTGCCACAAGAGAGCTGCAATGAGCATAAAGGGTCGCAAGCCCGTTTCCGTGGTTTATGATAACATAATATCCGTAGCTGCTGCTGTATGTGGCGGTCATAACCGTACCCGCCTCCGCCGCGACGATTGCCGAGCCGTAGCTCGCGCCGATGTCAAGCCCCGCATGAAGCTTTTTTGTCTTATATATAGGGTGTATTCTGTAACCGTAATTTGAGGTTATTCTTGAGCTTGACGGTACGGGCCACTGCAATTTTCCGCCCGAATATGTAACCTTCGACGATGAGCCGCTTCCCGCCGCCGCTTTTGCCTTTGCCTCGGCTTCCTCCTTTGCCGCCTGCGCCTTCAGCTCTTTTTCCACCTGAGCCGCTTCGGCAGCCTGCTTGTCGTAAAGCTTCTGATACTCGTTCGCGTCGGCTTCAAGCTGCTGCATAAGCAGCGTTTTTGATTCAAGGCGTGTGTTAAGCTCTTCCTTCTGCGCCTCAAGCTGAGTCTGCCTTATTTCAAGATTCGTCTTTTCCTCTTCGAGAGCCGCCTTCGCGTCACTTATCGCGTTTCTCGACGCAATCAGCTGCGCGAGCATACTTTTATCATAGTCTACTATTTCCTTTATCATTTCAACCCGCGAAAGGAAATCGCCAAAGCTTGTGGATCCCAAAAGCACCTCTATGTACGAGCCTGTACCGTTTTCATACATTATTCTTGCCCTTGTCTTGAATGTATCGTCATACTCAATGCAGTTTTCCTCCGCAACGGCAAGCTCCTGCGTCTTTATCTCGATATCTGCATTGGACTGAACTATCGCCGCCTCGGTATTTGCTATATCTGTCTCCGCCTGACTTATGGCGACGTCTATATTGGTTATTTCCTTTGCCACGCTCGCCTTATTGCTCCGCACGTTTTCCAGCTGCTTCTTTGCCGCGTCGCGGTTTGCCTGAGCGGTGGCAAGCTCCTTTTTCAGCTCCGCCGAGGTAGCCGCCGAGGCTATATTCATAAACGCGGGAAAAACTATCGTGGCAAGAAATGCGATTATAATTATTACCGCGCATATCGCCGCTCCGCGTTTTCTTCTCTTCTCGTATTTATTAGGCTGTTTCTGCTTCATAATGATCTCCGTTCCGCCGCCCCGCGTCGGCACAAATAGGAATTAAATTCAATCTCCTGCCGCGGGGCAAGGAATGACAAGAGATTATTGCGCACCGCGTTTCGAGCCTTCACACCTTCAAATGCTTTATCAGCGCCAGAGAGCTTCCTATCGCGCCCATTATAACGCCGAAAATAATCGTCGTTCCCGCTATAAACGGAAGCATCTTCGCAAACGGTATCAGCTTGAAAATATCGAGGAAATCCGCCATAAAGCTCACCGCCGCGTTGTATCCGAAGCCCACAATCGCGAGGGATATAAGCCCCCCGATAACTCCCGTCAATATTCCTTCAAGCACGAACGGACGGCGGATAAAGCTTGCCGTTGCGCCCACATACTTCATGATGTGAACCTCGTCTCTTCTCGCGACCACGCTGAGCTTTATCGTATTGGATATTATAAATATCGCCACGACAAGCAGTATCAGCATTGCCACAAGACTTACGTTCTTTATTACATCCGTCACGCTTATTACTCTCCGCACTATGTCCTGACGGTTCTTAACAACCGCCACATTCGGTATTTGAGCGATCTGCTCCGCAAGAATCTGCGACTGTTCGAGATCCGTCATATTTATTTTAACCGAGCTGCGGAGAAATTCCTCCCCTTCAAGACCGTCAAGCGCCGCCGCGTCCACGCCTAAATATTCGCGGTACTCGTTCATCGCGTCCGTCTTTGAAACAAAAACACATTCCGACACGTTGTCAAGCGCCCGAACCGCCTCAACGACCGCCTGCTCCTGCTCGCTTGTAGCCTCAAAATCTATATATGCCTGTATTTGGCACTGATTCTTTATCTGCTCGCCTATATAGTTTACGTTTATTGAAAAGAGCATGAATACACCGAAAAGCAAAAGACAGCTTGTAACGGTAATTATCGCCGTTACGGTCATCTCGCCGTTGCGCTTCATTCCCTTAAGGGCGCTCTTCATGAAATAAAACTGACGTCTAATCCCCAATTTTGTACACCCCTTTTTCCTCATCGCGTATAAGCACGCCTCGGTCAAGCTCTATAACTCTTTTGTTCATGTCGTTTACGATTTTCTCCGAATGAGTTACCATCAAAACCGTCGTTCCCTGACGGTTAATCTCTTCAAAAAGCTCCATTATCGAGGCGGCTGTCACATTGTCGAGGTTGCCCGTGGGCTCGTCCGCGATAATAAGCGAGGGCTTATTTACAAGCGCGCGGGCAATGCCGACTCTCTGCTGCTCGCCGCCCGAAAGCGATGAGGGATATTCCCTCGTCTTTTGGGAAAGCCCCACAAGGCGAAGAATGTTCGGCACCTCGTTTCTTATCTGCTTGCGCGACGCGCCGACTATTTCCATTGCAAACGCGACGTTTTCATAAACGGTCTTGTCGCGAAGAAGCCTGAAATCCTGGAAAACCACGCCTATCTTTCTTCTGTGATAGGGAATTTCTCTGCCCTTCAGCTTGTTCACCTTTACCCCTTCAAGATATACGTCCCCCGAAAAGGGCTTTATCTCAGCCGTCAAAAGCTTTATCGCCGAGCTTTTCCCCGCGCCCGTCTTCCCCACAAGGAACACAAACTCTCCCTTATCTATATGAAACGACACCTTGTCAAGTCCCGTCACGTTGTTTTTATATACGACCGTGACATTATCAAAATCTATCATTGCCCACCAAACCCTTTTCATCAAAAATCCGACCGGCTCATGCAATCGGATATAAGATTTATTCAGCTTTTTCGGAGGAATCCTCCGCCTCCGCAGGCGAAGCTCCCCCGATTCGGCTACATTCTGTTTTGCGACGACGTAAGATATTTCTTAACCATCATCGCGACCTTGAAAACTATTGCGTGATCGAGCTTGCGCAAATCAAGCCCCGTAAGCTTCTGCACCTTGTCAAGACGGTACACAAGCGTGTTTCTGTGTACATAAAGCTGCCGCGACGTTTCGGACACGTTCAAATTGTTTTCAAAAAACTTTTCTATCGTAAGCAGCGTTTCGCGGTCAAGCAAATCGATTGACCCGTTCTTGAACACCTCCGACAAAAACAGCTCGCAAAGCGTTGTCGGAAGCTGATATATAAGCCTGCCTATTCCGAGGTTGTCATAGCTCACAATGTGCTTTTCCTCATCGAAGGCTCTCCCCACCTCAATGGCGATCTGCGCCTCCTTGTAGCTCTTCGCAAGGTCCCTCACGCCTGTGACGGGCGTACCTATACCGACCGTAACGGTGATAAGAGCCTCTGTTTGCAGCGTATCGACAATGCTCTTTGCCACGTCTTCAAGGCGGCTTGCCTCGTCGGCGGATTCAAACGCCTTCACCAAAACTATATTCTCGTTGTCTATCGTAATGACAAAATCCATTGTCGTATCGGGGAACAGACTTTCTATAACATCGCGTACATTTAGCTCGTTCACCGAAAGATTTTCGCTTGTAATGTCAAAAACGGCTCTGACTGTGTCGTGCGGGATGTTAAGCTCCCTCGCTTTCGCGTAGATATCTCCCGGAAGTATGTTGTCAAGCAAAATGTTCTTTATAAAATTGCCCCTGTCAAACTTTTCATCGTAAATCAATTTAATATTGCTCACCGAAACGCCTATCACTCTGCAGCAGCGCATAGCCTCCTCGTCATTTCCTTCCGCAAAGGCTATAAAATCCGTCTTCGCTTTCCCGATGGAAAGGAAGGTGCATCCCGCAAAATGATATACGATATTGGGCTCGGAGCATTTTTCAACAATATCCTCCGCCGCGGCGTCCACTTCCTTAGGGCTGCACGGAGAGGTAATATAACCCGACTCGTCAATAATGCCTATCTTTCTTCCGAAGACGTCTCTAAGCTGATATACAATTGATTTGATATAATTGTTTGACATATTTTCCGCTCCGTTCATTAGTTTCTTATCTATACTTTTTGTCTTTTTTAAATCGGAGCAACGCTCCGGCAAGCTTGCTTGAACTGGAGCTTGCGACAGATTGCTAT
>CAZIBK010000024.1:8425-13791 GCA_964537125.1 uncultured Oscillospiraceae bacterium | reverse complement strand
GCGGCTTGTTCTATCGCAAGACCCTTTCTGTAGCGCTCCATGTAGGAGCTAAAGCCCTTAACGCCGTCAGGGTCGGGAGAAAGGGTGGAGCCGTGATTATCGGCATAGACCTTATTGTTGAGGTAATCCTCAAGGGTTTCGCCCTCATCCTTTTCGATTCTGTACGCGGCAAGAAGCGCCATGCCCCACGCGCCGCCCTCGCCTGCCGTAGACATTACGGTTACGGGGGTGTTCATCGCGTTTGCCATAAGCTGCTGACCTACGCCCTCGGTCTTAAAGAGACCGCCGTGTCCGAGAAGCGTGTCAAGCTTTACGTCCTCCTTGTCGAAGAGGATATCCATGCCTATCTTAAGGGTTGCCATTGTTGCGTAAAGCTGGGAACGCATGAAGTTCCGAAGCGTGAGCTTTGCGTCGGGAAGGCGGGTAAAGAGCGGTCTGCCCTCGTCAAGCCCCGCGACCGGCTCGCCGGAGAAGTTGTTGTACGCCAACATTCCGCCGCCGTCGGGATCGCCCTTTGCGGCTTCAAAGTAAAGCGCGTCGTAAAGCTCGGGAACGGGGATGCTCTTTCCGAGAACGTCAAGGAGCTGACGGAAAAGACCTACCCAGCTGTCAAGGTCGGAGCAGCAGTTATTGCAATGAACCATGGCAACGGGCTTGCCCGTGGGGGTGGTTACCATGTCGATTTCGGTATATACGCCGGAAAGAGGCTTTTCGAGAACTGCCATCGAGAAAATGGAGGTTCCCGCGGAAACATTGCCGGTTCTGGGCGCAACGGAGTTTGTGGCGGTCATGCCGGTACCCGCATCGCCCTCGGGAGGCGCGAGAGGACAGCCCGGTTCAAGATTGCCCGTGGGGTCGAGGAGCCTTGCGCCCTCCGCCGTCAGGCAGCCCGCGTCATCGCCCGCGGAGAGAACGGCGGGGAGTATATCGCCCAATGTATAGGGAAGATTTTTTTCCGCAAGTATTTTATTGAATTTGTCAAACATTCCCTTATCGTAATCGCAAGTATCGCTGTCAATGGGGAAAACGCCGGAAGCCTCGCCTACGCCGAGTACCTTTTTGCCCGTGAGCTGCCAGTGTACATAACCGGCAAGTGTGGTGAGGAAGGAAATGTCGCCGATATGGCTTTCGTTTTTAAGTATCGCCTGATAAAGATGCGCTATGCTCCAGCGCTGGGGAATGTTAAATTTGAAAAGCTCGGTAAGCTTTTCCGCCGCTTCGCCTGTCATGGTATTTCTCCAAGTGCGGAAAGGAACAAGCTGATTTCCGTCCTTGTCAAACACAAGGTAGCCGTGCATCATTGCCGAAAAGCCCATAGAGCCGACCTTTGTCAGCGCAACGCCGTATGTGGTTTCAACATCCTCGGCAAGCTTCGCGTAAGCGTCCCGAACGCCGTCCCAGACGGCGGAAAGGTCGTATGTCCATACGCCGTCCTCAAGCTTGTTCTCCCAGCCGTGGCTGCCGGAAGCGATGGGCGAGTGGTCGGAGCCGATAAGAATTGCCTTGATACGGGTAGAGCCAAACTCAATGCCAAGCGAGGTTCTGCCTGCCTTAATATCGTTTTTTACGGAAATTATATCCATTGATTATGCCCTCCTTTGTTATATAGATAATTATATCAGCAACGGAAATTAAAATCAATAAGAATTTAGCTTAAATGAGAGGGGAAGAAGCTCCGAAAGGGTATGAGCCGTGCCGTCCTCAAAGATTATTTCAAAATCTCCGCCGCAAAACTCGGAAAGCGCCTGGCGGCACACTCCGCAGGGCGGGCAGGGGCGCGAATCGCCGACTACCGCAATGGCTTTAAAGGAGCGTTTCCCCTCGCTCACCGCTTTAAAGAGCGCGACGCGCTCGGCGCAAACGGTGGGAGTAAAGGCCGCGTTTTCTATATTGCAGCCTTGATATATGCTTCCGTCAGCGCCGAGAAGCGCCGCGCCGACGCAAAAGCCCGAATAGGGCGCATAGGCTTTTTCCTTTGCCTGCCGCGCTTTTTTGATTAAATCATCCCTTGAGAAGCTCATAATACCCCTCCTCGCCGGCAGAATATTCCACATCAAGCATACCGCAGACCGTGGCGGCAATGTTTCCGAAGCCTCGGCGCACACCGAGGGGCTTGGGCGGGAGAGAGCCTGAATATATTATGACGGGGATGTTTTCCCTTGTGTGGTCGGTGGAGGATAAATACCCCGGGTCGCAGCCGTGATCCGCCGTTATGATGAGGGCGTCGTCCTCATTCATTTTTTCGATAAACGAAGGGAGAGACGCGTCAAACTCGTTCAGCGCCCTCGCGTAGCCGACGGAGTCGTTTCTGTGACCGTAGAGAGTGTCAAAGTCCACAAGATTGGTAAAGCAGAGCCCTTCAAAATCGCGGTCAAGCAGCCCTTGCGCCGTTTCAATGCCCTCGGCGTTCGAATGGGTGAGAATTGATTCCGTCACGCCTCGGGAGGCGAAAATATCGGATATTTTGCCTATGGCAATGACGCTTTTTTCCCGTGATATCGCGTCAAGCATGGTATCGCGGGGAGGGGCGAGCGAAAAGTCGCGTCTGAAGGGCGTGCGCGTATAATTCCCGCTCGCGCCCTTGAAGGGACGCGCTATTACGCGCCCTACGGCGTTCTCGCCCGAAAGAATCCCGCGCGCAATGCGGCAGTCCTCATACAATTCCTCAAGGGGGACTATATCCTCGTGAGCCGCAACCTGAAATACGCTGTCAACCGAGGTGTAGACTATAAGAGAACCGGTTTTCAAATGCTCGTCGCCGTAATCCTTTATGACCTCGGTGCCCGAATAGGGCTTATTGCAGATAACGCCTCTGCCCGTAAGGCGGGAAAATTCGGAAATAATCTCATCGGGGAAGCCGCACGGATATGTGGGGAAGGGCTTTTCGGAAACTATACCCGAAAGCTCCCAGTGACCCGTGGTGGTGTCCTTGCCGCGCGATTTTTCGCAGAGGACGCCGCAGGAGGCGGCGGGGCTTGGGTTTTTGCCCAAAAAACTCAGGGAGTCAATATTCCCTATGCCCATTTTAACAAGGTTCGGAACATTTAAAACGCCTGTTTTGTAGGCGCTTAAAACGGTGTTTGTCCCTTCGTCGCCAAATTCCGCGGCGTCGGGAGCCGCTCCCGCGCCCACGCTGTCAAGAACCGTCAGAAAAACTCTTTTCAAGACAATGCCTCCATTCTTGCGGCGGTGTCAAGGGCAATTTCAGCCATTTCGTTGAAGGTGCTCTGCCTCTCGGCGGCGGACGTTTCCTCGCCTGTCACAATGCTGTCGGAAACGGTGAGTATGGAAAGAGCACGCTTGCCGCAGCGCGCCGCCGTCATGTACAGCGCGGCGGACTCCATCTCGGTTGCCAGGACGCCCATTTTTGCCCAAAGAGCGGCGGCGTCGGGGTCGTCGTTATAAAAATGGTCTGAGGAGAGAACGTTGCCGACATGGAAACGGCAGTCGTTTGCCTTTGTGCTTACGACCGCGTTTTCGAGGAGAGCAAAATCAGCCGTGGGACAGAAGGTTCCCGGAAGGCGGTACTGCTCGGCAAAGCGCGAATCGGTACACGCGCCCAGAGCGATAATTATGTCGCGGAGCTTAATCCGCTTCTGAAGACTGCCCGCGCTGCCCACTCTTATAATATTGTCGACATTGTAGAAGTGAAAAAGCTCATAGGAATATATTCCGATTGAGGGCATACCCATGCCGCTTGCCATGACGGATACGGGGATACTGTGGTATGTTCCCGTATAGCCCTGCACGCCGCGCACGTTGTTTACGAGCTTTGGGTTCTCGAGATACGTTTCGGCAATAAATTTTGCCCTTAAAGGATCTCCGGGCATGAGTACGGTTTTCGCAAAATCATTTTTTTTGGCTTCGTTATGTGCTGTCATATAAGTTCCTCCTTAGCTTCTTTTACTATGCGGCTTGTGCCGAGGCGATGCGCGCCCAAAGTTATAAAATCCTCCGCGTCCTTCAGGGTCGATATTCCGCCCGCGGCCTTTATTTTGGTGTTGTTTGAAACGTGGGCGGCGAAAAGGGCGATATCCTCCCTTGTGGCTCCGCCGGAGGAAAAGCCCGTGGAGGTTTTGATAAAGTCCGCCTCGGAAGAGGAAACAACCTCGCACATTTTTATCTTTTCGTCCTCGGTGAGAAGGCACGTTTCGATTATGACCTTTAAAAGGGCGTCCCCCGCCGCCTCTTTTACGGCGTTTATTTCGTCTTTTACCTCATCGTATTTTTTTGCTTTCACAAGCCCGATATTTATTACCATGTCCACCTCGGCGGCGCCGTTTTGCACAGCCTCTTTGGCTTCAAAGCACTTTGCCTCCCTCGTGCTGTATCCGTTGGGAAAGCCTATGACGGTGCATATGGGAACCCGCCCGCCCGAGTAGAGCGCGGCGTCCTTTACAAAGCAGGGCGCTATGCAGACGGACGCCGTGTGAAAGCGGGCGGCGTCGTCAATGAGAAGCTTGATGTCTTCAAATGTCGCATCCTGCCTTAAAAGAGTGTGGTCAACCCTTTTCAGTATTTCGGTTATATTCATGCTCTGTCCCCTTCTATGAGTATTTTTATTGCCTCTATTGCCGTTTTTACGGCAGCGCCTGTGTCGTAGGAAAGCTGTTCGGGGAGATTTGCCGCGCGCCGCGTCTGATTGCCGACGACTGACAGCACCGCTCCGCAGCGAACGCCTCTTGCGGCGGCGACCGTAAAGAGCGCGGCGGATTCCATCTCGCTGGCAAGGGCGCCGCATTTCATCCATGCGTCCCACTTTTCCTCGAGCATGGCTCCTACGGGCATTGAAGACGGCGAGTGCTGACCGTAAAACGAGTCCTTGCACTGCACAACGCCCAGATGATATTTTTGATTTAATTTTTCCGCGCCGCGCCTGAGCGCGTCGGCAACGAAAAAGTCGCTGACCGCGGGGAACTCAATCGGCGCGTACTCGCGGCTTGTGCCTTCGGCGCGTATTGCGCCCGTGGCGATGACGATATCCCCCGCCTCAACCTTCATCGCCATGCCGCCGGCGGTGCCGACGCGGATAAAGGTGTCCGCTCCGAGGCGGATAAGCTCCTCCATGGCAATCGCCGCAGAGGGACCGCCTATGCCTGTTGAGCATACGCTGACCTTCTCTCCCGAAAGAGTCCCGGTATATGTTACAAATTCGCGGTTTTGAGCGGCAAAGCGGGCATTGTCAAAATACGCGGCTATCTTTTCGGATCGCCCCGGATCGCCCGGAAGAATGACGTATTTTCCCACGCCGCCCGAAAGAGCAATATGATATTCCTTTCCCTGACTGTAGACTAAATCCGAAGACATGGAAACCCTCCATTCCGTAAAAGTAATTAAATTCATAATCCTCCCTAAAGGAACCTTAA
>CAZIBK010000024.1:0-8325 GCA_964537125.1 uncultured Oscillospiraceae bacterium | reverse complement strand
CTTGTCAAACTTGACATTGCGTATTTTTTGAGATAGAATAAAATAAAATATAAGAGGAGGGATAGCGATGAGCGCGAAAAAAGTTTTGGTCGTCGACGACGAAAAGCCTATTGTGGATATATTAAAATTCAACCTTATGAAAGCCGGCTATGAGGTGCTGTGCGCCTATGACGGCGAGGAGGGGCTGAAGCTTGCCCTTGAGGAGAACGTGGATCTTATCCTCCTTGATGTTATGCTCCCCAAAATGGAGGGGTTTGAGGTGTTGAAAAGGGTCCGCGAAAAGAAGAACGTACCCATACTCATGCTTACCGCCAGAGAGGAAGAGGTTGATAAAATCCTCGGGCTCGAATGGGGAGCGGACGACTATATAACAAAGCCCTTTTCCATGCGCGAGCTTTTGGCAAGGGTTAAGGCAAATCTGAGAAGGATAACCTCCGGGGAGGAGGGAGCGGGTCCCGATGTTATGAGCTTCGGCTCTCTTTCGATAAACACCGTGAGCTACGAGGTCACAAAGAACGGGGAAATTGTCGAGCTTACGCTCCGCGAGTTTGAGCTGCTGAAGTTTTTGGCGTCTCAGCCGGGGAAGGTGTTCAACAGGGAGGTTTTGCTTGAAAAGGTCTGGGGCTATGAATATTTCGGCGATGTGAGAACCGTGGACGTTACGGTCCGCCGCCTTCGCGAAAAGATTGAGGACGATCCCGCGCATCCGGTCATGATAATGACAAAGCGCGGCATCGGGTATTATATGAACAAATAGGTGAGGCAGAATGTTTAAAAGCATCCAGTGGAAGATAATAACGATATTTCTTTTGCTTACGCTTTCGGTAATGATAGTCGTAGGTACGTTCCTGCTGCAGAATATATCCGCCTATTACCGTGACGATTTTGCAACGACACTTTCCGCGCAGGCGTTTACGCCCTCCGTTGCGGCGGATTTGTCAAACGCCGCACTTTCGGAGGATCCGATAGCCTCAATAACGGATATTATGAATATTTATTCGGTCAGAATGGGTATAGATTCCTTCAGGAATTATTATATCCTTGACGGCTCCACCGCGGAGGTTCTTACGGGGAGCGAAAGCAGTACCCGTAAGGTGGACATAACGGCGAACATAGTTTTTGCCATGGACGGAGAGGTGGGGCAGTCGGTAGACCGTTCGGCTTCCTATATGGATTTTGCCATGCCGATCAAAAACGGGGACGATGTGCTGTATATAGCATATGTTATCGACAGCAAGGAAGAGTTCTACGACATTATGAAAAACATTTTCATAAACATTCTCTGGGCGCTTTTGTTCGGGCTTTTGATAAGCGCGTTTCTGGGCTTTATCCTGGCAAGAAATATTATCATGCCCATTTCAAATCTGCAAATAAAGGCGGAGCAGATGGCAGAGGGCGTGTTTGGGCACAGGATAGAGGTGCGCTCCCGTGACGAAATAGGCAGACTGACCGTGGCGTTCAACGAAATGGCTGCGCGGCTTGACGAGAATTTGTCGGACATTGCCGCGGAGAAAAACAAGGTCGAGGCTATTTTGTCGCAGATGACGGACGGAGTCGTTGCCTTTGACAAGGAGGGCAGCGTCATACACATGAACATTGCCGCAAAGAATTATTTCGGCGAGGTGGAGAGCTTTGACGCCTTCGTTGCCGCATTGGGGCTTGACCTTACAATGGAGCATCTGACGTATCTTGACGCAAAGAGGGTTGTTGAAAGGGAAATTTCCCTTGAAGGTAAAACCCTGCGCGCCCTTTTCGCCCCATATTCCGACGAGGAGGAGAAAAACGGCGGTATAGTTGTAGTGCTTCAGGATATCACGAAGCAGACAAAGCTTGACGCGGCGCGCCGCGAGTTTGTCGCAAACGTTTCCCACGAGCTGAGAACGCCCATAACCACGATAAAGAGCTACGCGGAAACGATAATCGACATGGCGGAGGACGGCGCCGACGTGAGCTTCGTGAAGGTTATTGAAAACGAAGCGGACAGAATGGCAAGGATAGTCTCCGACCTTCTGACGCTTTCAAAGCTTGACAACTCTATGAGCAGCCTCAACAAAACGGTGTTTGACCTTGCGGAAATGACAAAGGGCGTTGCGGACAAGCTGAGGATAGACGCAAAGAACCATTCGCTGTCCGTATCCTTCCGAAAGGACGGAGATACGAAGGAGTTTTTCGGCGACCGCGACCGTCTTGAGCAGGTCGTTACAAATATAATATCCAATTCAATAAAATACACTCCCGCGGGGGGAGAGATACGCGTTGTGTGCGGCGCGCGCTATACCGAGGCGTTTATCAAGGTGTCCGACAACGGAATAGGCATCCCGCAAAAGGATCTTCCGCGCATTTTCGAGAGATTTTACCGCGTGGACAAGGCGCGCAGCCGCGAAAGCGGAGGCACGGGTCTCGGACTTGCGATAGCGAAGGAGCTTGTTGAGCTTCACGGCGGAAAGATTAAAATCGAAAGCGAGGAAAAGAAGGGAACCGCCGTTACGGTGACGCTCCCGATGATAAATATGTAAATAAAAGGCATAAAATACGGGAATTTTTTCGCCCCTAAAATGTAACACAGCATTAAAGGCGTTGTCATTAAATTGTAACATATCTTGTGTATAATACTTATGAGGATAGGTAGAGGTATGTTCTCACGGAGGTATTCATTATGAAAAAAATGATCATTTCCGTGCTCGTGGCATTTGTTTTAATCATGAGCGCAGCCCTTTCGGTAAGCGCGCATCCCGAATCCTTTGAGGCGGGCGCTGCAGGCACGGCTACCAATTTAATAACGGTTAAAAAGCCGGATTCCTCGTCTACCGCGACAATGAAAACTACATATTCGGTGACGGGCGTCGGCAAGGAAGGCGTAAGCGTTTGCTTTTATGTGTACAACGGTTCAAGCTATGTTGCTCAGAAGGACAGCGATTCATCGCTTGTTACGCTTACGATAGGCGCTTCAGGTGTGTTCTACCGCCAGGTTTCGCTCCGCGAGGGGCTGAATCGCATTTGTGTGCGTGCCGAGGCGAGCGACGGAAGCTGTCAGTTGGAGTATCTTTCGATAAACGTAATTAAAAACGACGCGCTTTCGAGCATAGGCACATTTTCGCTTGATATGCAGTCGAAGTATAACGGCTGGCTGAATTGATGAATAAATAGATGTGGTACAAATCCGACCCTTTTGGGTCGGATTTAAACAATTTTTACTGCTGTGAGGTAAGCTATGTTCAAGGAGAGGGTAAAATCCGCAATAATTGTAATACTGCTCTTAAGCTGCGTATTCCTTACCTATCACCTATGGTTCGGAAGCGGAATACTTGATTCCGCAAGCACATCCTTTTCTTTTTCGGAGCTTCCGTTTGTGCGCTTCTTTACGGAGCGCGGGCGTGTAAGCGTGCCGAAGGAGAACCTTTCAAAGCCGAGGAAAATTGTCATAAACGACGGCTCGCTTTGGGTACCCTACTATAACACCGACAGCGCCTTCGGCACTCTCGACGAAAAAACGGGCGATATAATAAAGGCGTGTCTGCGCGGCGAGGGCGAAAGGGAGGAAATTACATACGAGGAATGGCTTGAAGGTCTTACACAGACGGGGCTTTATGTGGAATATCCGGTGGTTGTCAGCCCGTCAATGCTTGCAATGATACTCGGAGAGAAAAAGGAAAAATTCCCGATGGGGATAGAAGCCATTAAGGACGTTATCATAATGCCCTCGGGAACGGATTCCGTCAGGGTGGCAATATGCGACGCGGACAGGGACAAGGCGTATGCCTTTGTCTTAAACGACGAGCGCTACGCTTTCCCCGAGGAGGTGCTTTCAATGTTTGCCTCAAAGAACAAGCGCGACGGGTATTATGAATTTGCCTTCAGCACTCTTTTGGGGGAATCCGGGCTTGGAGAAAGCAGCGTTACGGTGGACGATCTGGTGCTTTTTTCGGACAACTATGCGCAAACCTATAATGTGTTAGCCTCAAACCCATTGCAGAAGGGAAATTACAGCTCGATTTTGGAGAGCTTTTCCTTTAATCCCCAGCCGCTCAGACATTATAAGGATGAAAACGGCGGCGAAAACTATGTTGAAAATTACGCGACCGTTAAAATATATTCCGACGGCTATGTGGAGTACAGCGCGGTGGCGCCCGAAAAGGGGATAGAGCTTGCCGCCTCGGGCAAGAGCGAGTACGAGCTTTTAAACTCCGCCATAGATTTTGCCGAAACCGTGTGGAGCAGCGTCTCAAGCGAGCCGCTTAACGTGCTTGTGTCAGGAATTGAGGAGACGGAAACGGGTAATAAATTTACCTTTGACTATTACTGCATGGGGCGCGAGGTCGCCGTGTCGGCTTTGGGCGAGGGGAGAGAGCCGCTGTATCACGCCATAGAGATTGATACCGAGGGCGGACGGATTACCTCTTACCGCCAGTATTTCAGGCTTTACGAGGAGGGCGCTTCCGCCTCCGCGCAGGAGAGCTTCGTCACGGCTCTCGACTATTTTGTGGCGCTCCTGTCAGACAGGGGAGACGTAAAAATCACAGACCTTTATCCCGGCTACTACGATAACGGATCAGCGCCGCTTCTCAAAACCACATGGCTTGCCAAGGTGGATTACAGCGAGGCGCGCATACCTATGAGATAAGGGGGAGTCGTTTTGAATTGGTCAAACATCAAAAACATTATGATAGGGCTCCTTATTGTGATAAACGTGTTTCTCATAGGGGATATGGCAGTTACAAAGTATAAGGAGAACGCTCTTCCCGAGGGGATTGCCGAAAGCGTTGAGAGAATATTCGCAAAAAACGGCATCACTGTGGAGGAAGGGCTTTTGCCCTCCTTCTACGAGGAGAGAAAATCCCTTGATATATCATTTTATTCGATAGATACATTGGCGCAGATGCTTCTGGGCGGAAAGGTCGAATACACAAGCGACGGGGAAAACATCATTGCCGAAAAGGACGGGCGTATTTTGTCCGTAAACGGACACAGTTTTTCCTATAAAACACCGCTTACGGCAGTTGAAAGCGGCGACAGGAGGATTATTAAAGCACTTTCCGACGCCGGGCTTTCAAACCCGGGCATGAAATGCGAAAACGGCTCGGTCGGGGTGGAGATAGACGGCTTTGAAATAGAGGGTCTTTATCTTGACGCAGCGCTTGACTCAAACGGAAATATTGCATTTCTCTCCGGCGTGTGGGGGAAGCTGAGCATCGGCGAGGAGACCGAAAAGGCAACCTTCGTTTCTGCGGCTCCGAACGTCTGCAAAGCGATTCCTTCGGGTTCTCGCATAAAAAATATTACGGGCGTGTATGTAATCGAGGGAAGCGGTCAAAACTATACGGTGAAGCCCGCATGGAAGGTGGAGGCGGGCGGCAAAGAATACACTGTGAGTTGATTTGAGTGCGTCGGAGAACAGTCGATATATTATGCGATATAATAGGTACGTTCATACTTTCCGTCGGGATATACTCGTTTGTTGAGCCTATAAATATTGCCCCCGGAGGCGTCAGCGGCATTGCCCTTATGGTAAATCATGTGTGCGGCGCGCCCGTGGGGCTTGTTTCTTTTCTGATAAATGTGCCGCTTATAGTAATCGGACGGAGGATACTCGGGCGTGAGTGCATTGTAAAAACAATTATCACGGCAATCATATCCTCCGTCATGCTCGATAAGGTGGTAACGCCCTTTTTCCCTCAGTACGAGGGCGATGTGCTTTTAGCCGCTGTTTTCGGCGGCGCGCTGATGGGGCTTGGCATGAGCGTTATATTCCGCCGAGGCTCGACGACGGGCGGAACGGATATTATATCCCACATTTTGAAGCATAAAAGACCTCTTCTGCCGCTGGGAAGGGCGCTGCTCATGGTGGACGCGGCGGTTATAGTAAGCTCCGTATTCGTCTTCGGGCGCATTGAAGCTGCCATGTATTCGCTCATATGCCTCTATTCAACGGTGGAGGTTATAGACAGTATAGTCCCGAATGTACACGATGCGCGGACAGATGTTTTTATGGGCAATGATGCGGAGGATTGACATAGCAGTTTTTTGTGCATTTGTGCTAAATTCACACAAAAACATTTGTCTAAACAGCCTAAAATGTGCATATTGCACAAAAAACAGTTGACATTTCATTGAATTATGTATATTATAATAAATGAAGGGGCTGGTAGACAGCCGAGGCGCACAATGGGGTGCGCCTCCGACAAAAGTAGACGTAATAATGTCACTAAAAAGGGGAAAAGAATGAAAGTGAGCTGTGCTCACTTTTTTTCTGATATGGCGGAAATGCCCGAAGCGGCAGCGGGAAGGTCCGCAAAGATCAGCCGCCGCCTTGGCGAGCGCGGTATTCAAAGAATTGATTGCATGATATAGTCAAATATAGCTTAAGGAGATGAAGCTGTGTGAGAATTTATGAACAAAACAATATGTTATATTTCGTGCGGGAAGGCGAGCTTGCGCGATTATCCGCCTGCGGGCGCGACGGCATACGCTTTCAGGCGTCTCCGAATTGTGAAATTATCGAGCGCGATTTCACGCTGACGCCTCAAAAAATGACCGCAGAAATATCCGTTGAGGAAGATAAGGCGGCTTTGAGAAACGGAAATATGGCGGCAAAGGTGTACAATAACGGCAGGGTTGAGTATTATTTTAAGGGTAAAAGAATATTGCGTGAAAAAAGCGAGCTTACCTTTGACTCCGGCATAAGAAATTACAGAAACAAGTCGAACGGAGCATGGTACGCAAGAGTTACCTTTGAGGCGAACGAAAACGAGCGTTTTTACGGTATGGGACACGAGGCAACCGACTGCTTTGATTTAAAGGGCTGCACGATAGACCTCCGCCATGTAAACGCAAAATGCACAATCCCGTATGTGTATTCGTCGCTCGGCTACGGTTTTCTTTGGAATGTGCCGTCAACAGGGGTGTGCGAGCTCGCAAACAACAGGACACGGTGGATAAGCGACGGCGCCCGGCAGATAGATTATGTTGTAATCGGCGGCAATCCGAAGCAAACGTGCGAAACTCTTTCATCTCTGACAGGGTATGCGCCGCAGATTCCCGATTGGGCGCTTGGATTTTGGCAGAGCAGGCTCCGCTATGAAACGCAGGAGCAGGTGCTTGAAGTCGCTCAAAGGTATAAAGAGCTTAATATACCGTTGTCTGTGATTGTTATAGATTATTTCCATTGGACAGAGCAGGGGGACTATAAATTCGACCCCAAATATTGGCATAACCCGAAGGAGATGGCGGATAAGCTGCATGATATGGGCATAAAGCTGATGGTATCAATGTGGCCCACCGTAAACGAAAAGAGCGAAAATTACAGGGAAATGCTCGATAATAATATGCTCATACGGACAAAGTCGGGCTCAAACAGAGTTTTTGATTTTTACGGCCCGCAGGCGGAGATAGACCCGACAAATCCGCAAACGCGTGAGTTTGTGTGGAAAAAATTAAAAGAAAATTATATAGATAACGGGGTTGACGCGTTATGGTTTGACGAAGCAGAACCCGAGATACATCCGGAGCATTTTGACAATCTTATTCTGCACGAAGGAAACGCCGATGAGGTCGGACTGCTGTATCCGTATTACTATTCAAAGCTTGTATATGACGGAATGAAAAGCATCGGCAGAGACGATATTGTAACGCTGTCGCGGTGCGCGTATACGGGTGCGCAGAGGTTTGGCACGCTTGTATGGTCGGGAGATATTCCGTCCACGTTTGAAAGTCTCAGAATGCAGATTAAATCGGGACTTAATATGAGTATGTGCGGTATTCCGTGGTGGACGACGGATATAGGCGGATTTTATGGCGGCGATATTCACTCCGATTATTTTCGCGAGCTCATTGTGCGATGGTTTCAGTACGGTGTGTTCTGCCCTGTGCTTAGGCTGCACGGCAGCCGTAACGGACACGACAGAACACGCGATATTATTGAACCGACCGGCGGCGGCAATGAAATATGGAGCTTCGGTGAGGATAACTTTAAAATATTAAAGGATTTGATTATGCTCCGCGAAAGACTGAAGCCGTATATAAAAAAGCATATGGATATTGCGTCTGAAAAAGGTTATCCCGTAATGCGTCCGATGTTTTTTGATTATCCGGATGACGAGGTGTGCTATACGCTCGGAGAGCAGTATATGTTTGGCGACGATATTATCTTTGCGCCGATAACAGAGCGGGGAGCAACGAAAAAACGGGTATATCTTCCGGCGGGCAAATGGACGCTTACAAAGGACAAATCAGTATATAAAGGGAATGAGTGGTACGAGGTAGATGCGCAAATCAATGAATTTGCGGCGTTTGTTAAACAGGATAAAGAGGTGTTGTCGGCGTTTTAAC
>CAZIBK010000023.1:0-13937 GCA_964537125.1 uncultured Oscillospiraceae bacterium | reverse complement strand
TTATTGCCAAGTTAATCACATCCTTAGATCGGTAAATATATTGTAGCATAATGCGGTCCGCTTTTCAAGCGGGACGCAAATTTAGTGTTGATAATTGTGTGTAAAAGTGATATTATTAAACAAGATATACCTTTACAAGGAGGATAAGCTATGCCGCAGAAAGTGAACATATTGGGCGCGAAAATAGACAAGGTGGGCATGGAGGAAGCCGCGGAAATCGCAATGAGCTTTTTCGATTCGGAGGGGCAAAAGGTTATCTACACGCCAAACTCGGAAATAATTTTATACGCGTCAAAGGACGAGGCGTTTATGAAGCGCCTCAATTCCGCCGATTTGATGATTGCCGACGGAATCGGCGTGGTGTACGGAGCGAAAATAGTGAGGAATCCGCTCCCTGAGAGGGTGGCAGGCTTTGACCTTTTAAAGAGAATATTCCCTGACATGGCGAAGAGGGGACTGTCGCTGTATCTTTTGGGCGCAAAGCCCGGCGTTGCCGAGGCGGCGGGGAAAAAGCTTGAGGAGGAGTATCCGGGCATTGTGATTGCTGGCGTGCATGACGGATATTTCAAGGAGGACGCTCCGATTATAGAGGATATAAACGAAAAGAAGCCCGACCTTTTGCTTGTGTGCCTCGGGTTCCCGAAGCAGGAAAACTGGATTGCCCAAAACCGCGATAAGCTCTCCGTAAAGGCTATGATAGGCGCGGGAGGATGCTTGGACGTATTTTCGGGGATGACGGAAAGGGCTCCCGATTTTTACTGCAATCACGGGATAGAATGGCTTTACAGGCTTAAAAAGGAGCCGTGGAGATTTATGCGCATGACGGCGCTGCCGATATTTGCGGCTAAGGTATTATTTACGGGATGGAGGTACAGACAAAATGAGAGTTGAACTGATAGCGCATACGCCGGATCCCGAAAGAGTTGTCGCGGCGGCGGCAAAGCTTTGCTATTCGCAGAGCAGCGCTTCCGAGATAATGGAGAATCTGACAGACGAAAAGACAGAAAGCTTTCTTGAAATGCTCGCTTCAATGGGACACGACAGCCCGACGGAGCATGTGTCCTTTACATTTGCGATTGAGGGCGTGAGCCGTTCGCTTTTGGCGCAGATAACGCGCCATCGCATAGCAAGCTACAGCGTAAAAAGCCAGAGATATGTTTCCGAGGATATGTTTGAATATATCACTCCGCCCGAAATTGAGGCGGACGAGGGCGCGAGGGAGATATTTAAAAGGTCGATGGAGCGCGCAAACGAGGACTATAACCGTTTGACGGACATCCTTTTTGAAAAGCATTTTAAGGCTATGACAGAAGCAGGCACGGACGAAAAAAAGGCAAAAACCGCCGCAAAGAAAAAGGCTATTGAGGACGCGCGCTTTGTCCTTCCGAACGCATGTGAAACAAAGATGGTTATGACAATGAATGTGAGAAGCCTCAGAAATTTCTTTGCGCATCGCTGCTGCGAAAGAGCGCAGTGGGAGATAAGAGCGCTGGCGGACGCAATGCTTGAAGAGGTGAAAAAGGTCGCGCCGCATCTTTTTGCCAAGAGCGGGCCTCCGTGCGTATACGGATCGTGTCCCGAAGGGAAGATGAGCTGCGGAAAGGCTGCCGAAAAGCGAAAGGCATATCTCGAAGGAAGGTAAGTAAATGCTTATAGTTATAGAGGGCGTGGATTGCAGCGGCAAGGAAACGCAGACGGCACGGCTTTATGAAAGGCTTAAGGCGGAGGGAGAACAGGTTGAAAGAATATCCTTTCCCGATTACGGGAGCGAGGCTTCGGCGCCCGTAAGGATGTATCTGAGGGGCGATTTCGGGAAAAGCGCGTATGACGTAAACCCCTATGCCGCGTCGGTGCTTTTTGCGGTGGACAGGTTTGCCTCGTACAAGATGAAATGGTTCGATAAGCTTTCGGGGATAGTCATTGCCGACAGATACGTTACGTCAAACATGGTGCATCAGGCGTCGAAAATAGCAGACGAGGATGAAAAGAGAAAGTACATAAGGTGGCTGTGCGATTTGGAGTATGAAAAATTGGAGCTTCCGAGACCCGATCTGGTGCTGTTTCTTGATATGCCGCCCGAGATATCGGCAATACTTAATTCGGAGAGAAAAAATAAAATAACCGGGGAAAATAAGAAGGATATACATGAGGACGATTTGAAATATCTTCGGGAGTCTTACGAAAATGCCCGTTTTGTGGCAAGAGAGCAGGGCTGGAGGGTGATAAAATGCGCCGAAGGCGGAGATTTGCGCACGATAGAGGACATTTCCGAGGAAATTTTTAAAGCTGTAAGGGAGAAGTTGTATGCTTGAGCTCAGAAAGGCGGTTCCGGAGGACAAGACCGTATTTGACCGCTACAGGAGCGCGTCGTCGCGCTATTCGGAAAATTCCTTCGCGACGCTGTATATGTGGGATAAGTATTATAATCTGTACATTGCCGAAGATGCGGGCTGCCTGATTTTGCGCTTTACCATTGACGGGAAAAATCAATATATGTTCCCAATGGGCGAGGGCGATGTTAAAAGGGCTGTATCGCTCATAGAGGCGGAGGAAGAGGGAGATGTTGATTTCCGTTTTGTGACGGAGGAACAAAAGGATTTTTTGGAGAAAAATTATTGCGGCAGGGCGGAATTTAAGCTGCGTGACGATCTGTGCGACTATGTATATGAAACGGAAAGGCTTATGAGCCTTTCCGGAAAGAAGCTTCACTCAAAGAAAAATCATGTGAATTACTTTGAGAAAACGTTTAACTATGAGTACGAGGCGGTATCGCCCGAAACGGCGGCCGCGGAGTGTAAGCCGCTGCTGCTTAAATGGATAGACGAAAAAACGAAAAACCTGAACCCCGTAGAGAGCGATGCAATGGTGAAGATGTTTGACAATTACACTCTTTTTAATATACGCGGGGCGGTTTTGAGAGTGGACGGAGATATAGTTGCCATGACCTTTGGGGAAAGGCTTACGGAGGATACAGCTCTTATACAGGTGGAGAAGGCGAGGGAGGATATACGCGGAAGCTATCCGATGATAAACAAGCTTTTTTTGCAGAACGAATGGAGCGATACGACCTTTGTAAACCGTGAGGAGGACATGGGGCTTGAAGGGCTGAGACGCGCAAAGGAAAGCTATTGCCCTATATTTAAGACGATAAAATATCAAGCAAGGCTTAGAAAGGAGACAAAAAAATGATTTATTTGTTTTTGGCAGACGGATTTGAGGAGACGGAGGCGCTTGTACCCTATGACATACTGAGACGGGGAAACGCCGATATTGTGAAGGTCGGCGTAACGGGAGAGTATGTTACAAGCTCTCACGGTGTTGAGGTAAAGAGCGATATTTCTGTTGAGGAAGCGGCGAAAGGAGAGCCCGATATGGTCATTCTGCCGGGCGGGATGCCGGGAACGACGAACCTTGACGCATCAGTTGAGGTGAGAAATATTGTCCGCAAGGCTTACGGGGACGGAAAGATTGTTGCCGCAATATGCGCCGCTCCGAGCGTTTTAGGTAAGATGGGTATTCTCAAAGGGAGAAGGGCGACCTGCTTCCCCGGGTTTGAGAAATATCTTGACGGGGCGGAATATGTGCGCGACTACTGCGTAAAGGACGGCAGCGTTATAACCGCCTGCGGAGCCGGCGCGGCTTTTCAGTTCGGCTTTGAGCTGCTTAAGGTCATAGATGAAGAAAAGGCGGAAGAGGTAAAGAGATCGATGCAGTATGTGCTGTGACAAAAATACCCTGCGCCGCAACATGGCGGACAGGCGCCGTGCGGAGGCAAAAAGCGAAAACGGAATCGCGATTGCGGACAAAATACGCGATCTTCCGGAATTTAAGAGGGCTTCGGCCGTTATGCTGTATATGCCGATAAAGGGCGAGGCAGACGTTACGGGGCTTTTGTCGGAGAAAAAGACCTTTCTCGTTCCCGTGACGGAGGGGGATAATATATACGCGGCGAGGTGCGGCGGAGAGCTTGAAAAGGGAGCCTTTGGCGTACCCGAGCCTAAAGCGCGCGAAAGGTACGGCGGATGTATCGACATAGTTATTGTGCCGGGGGTGGTATTCGGGCGCGACTTTAACCGCATAGGCTACGGGAAAGGGTATTACGACCGCTTTTTGGAGGGGAGAAAATGCCTTAAAATAGGAGTATGCCATGCTTTTCAGCTGACGGACAGGATAGACGCCGCACCCCATGACATAAAAATGGACTTGATAATTACAGAGGATGAAGTGGTATGGAGCAGAGAGAGTACCTCATAGGATTGATAAAGGAAGAGGAGGAGCCGCTTAAGACCATGCGCATAACGGCGTCTGAAGAGGAAAGCTATGCTCCGATAGTTACACCCGATACGGCGCAGTTTCTTAAAACAATGCTCAAAATAATAAAGCCGAGGCGCATACTTGAAATAGGCACGGCGATAGGCTATTCGTCAATTCTTATGGCGAAAAACACCCCGGACGATACAGAGATAATAACAATTGAGCGCTTCGAAAAGGCGGCGGATATTGCGATAGAAAACATATTTGCCGCGGGCTTTGGGCAAAAGATACGCGTAATAAAGGGCGAAGCGGCTGAGATACTTTCGTGGCTCGACGGGGGCTTTGACATGGTATTCCTCGACGGGGCAAAGGGACAGTATATCGAATTTCTGCCGAGGATATTGGAGCTTTTGAATACGGGCGGAGTGCTGATATCGGACGATGTGCTCTACAAGGACATGACAAACGATGAAAAGGCGGCGCAGGTACGGCACAGGAAAATAACGATAGTACAGCGGCTCAGAAGGTACCTTGAGACAATAATGAATCATCCGCAGCTGGAGACAGCAATTCTGCAGCTCGGCGACGGCGTGGCTGTGTCGTACAAAAAGGGAGAGTGTGAAAATGCGCAAATGTGAGCTTTTGGCTCCGGCGGGGAATTTATATAAATTAAAAATTGCCGTTAAGTACGGCGCGGACGCGGTATATATCGGCGGAGAGGCATTTTCCCTCAGAACGGCGGCTGATAATTTTACGCCGGAGGAAATGAAGGAGGGCATAGATTTTGCCCATAAGCACGGGAAAAAAGTATATATCACAGCCAACGTTATAACGAGGAACGGCGATATTCCCGCCATGCGTGAGTATTTTAAGGAAATATATGCAATGGGCGCGGACGCGGTGCTCGTGTCGGATTTGGGCGCGTTTTCAATCTGCCGCGAGGCTGCGCCGAAGCTGGAAATACACATAAGCACACAGGCGAACAATACAAACTATGAAACTGTAAAAATGTGGCACTCGCTTGGGGCGAAGAGAGTTGTTCTTGCACGCGAGCTGACATTTCGGGAAATAGAGGAGATAAAGGCTAATATTCCCGAGGACTGTGAATTAGAGGCGTTCGTACACGGAGCCATGTGTATTTCCTATTCGGGAAGGTGCCTTCTCAGCAATTACATGACATACCGCGACAGCAACCGCGGCGCGTGCGCCCATCCGTGCAGGTGGAATTATGCCCTTGTGGAGGAAAAGAGACCGGGAGAGTATTTCCCCGTATACGAAAACGAGCGCGGCTCTTTTATCATGAATTCAAAGGATTTGTGCATGATAGAGCATATTGACAAGCTAATAGAAAGCGGAATATATTCTCTGAAAATAGAGGGCAGGGTAAAGAGCGAATACTACGTCGCGACTGTTGTACAGGCGTACAGAAGGGCGATTGACGCATATTATGAAGACCCGAAGGGGTATAAGTATGACCCGCGCCTTTACGATGAAATATGCAAGGTGAGCCACAGGGAATATTACACGGGGTTTTTCTTCGGACTTCCGAAGGAAGGGGCGCAGATATTCGGCTCAAGCTCATATATACGCGAATATGATATAATAGGGATTGTTCGCGAGTTTGACCCCGAAACGAAGATTGCGAAGGTTGAGCAGAGAAACCGCTTCTTCTTAGGCGATGAAATTGAGGTCATGCGTCCGATGCAGGATTATTTCACGCAGAAGGTCACATATCTGAAGGATGAGGACGGAAACGACTTGGACGCCGTAAGACATGCGGCCATGATATTTTATATAAGGTTAGAGCGTGATACTCCTGTTGATTCTATGCTGAGAAAGAAGAAGGATATATGAAACATTTTAAGTACGACAAAAAATATCTTTATTGGGGCGTAACGGCAATTCTCGTTATCATAGCGGCGATACTGTGCAATAATATTCTGAGCAATTGGAGCGTGACGCTGAGATATGTGAAGATGATTATAGGCGCAATACGCCCGATAGTGTTCGGCGTGGTGATAGCGTACCTGCTCAATCCGCTGCTGAATGTTTATGAAAGGTACATATTTTCAAAACTTTTCGGGAAATTATTCGGGAAAAATCCGAAGAGAGCGAAAAAGGCGGCGCGCAGTGTATCTATTTTTTTCACGATACTTTCGGCGGTTGCAATTGTAGCCGGACTTTTAACTTTGATAATCCCGGAGCTGTACACGAATATAGAGCGTCTTGCGGTAAATATGCCGTCTTACTTTCAAAAGGGAATACGGTTTATCAAAAAAATTCTTGATGATTACCCTGAGGTATCGACTTATGTAACGGAGCAGTATCAGGAAATCGCGCAGCAGCTGCTCACATGGACTAAGGATACACTGCTCCCTAACGCGAACACTTTTATTACAAGCATTTCGGTAGGCGTGTACGGCACATTTAAGGTATTGCTTCACATTGCAATCGGCGTAATTGTGTCGATATACATACTTTTTTCAAAGGAGCATTACGCCGCTGTGGGGCGGAAGCTGTTATATGCCTTTACCAAGGGGGAATCTGCGGAAAAGACAATACGCTTTGTGAAATATGTGGATGAGCGCTTCGGCGGATTTCTGATAGGCAAAATTGTTGACAGCGCGATAATTGGAGTTATATGCTTTATCGTATGCTCGATAGCGGGTATTCCGTATACTTTGCTGATAAGTGTCCTTGTGGGAGTGACGAACATTATACCGTTTTTCGGTCCGCTTATCGGAGCTGTGCCGAGCGCGGTTCTGGTGCTTTTGGTAAGTCCGATAAAGGCGCTTATATTTATTATCATAATACTTGTGATACAGCAGGTAGACGGAAACATAATAGGGCCCAAGATACTCGGAAACCGTACCGGGCTTGACAGCTTCGGGGTTATGTTTGCGATACTGTTTTCGGGAGGAATGTTCGGAATAGTGGGCTTGATAATCGGTGTTCCGATGTTTGCCGTAATATTCGGAGTAATAAACATACTGTGCGAGCGAAGGCTTAAAGAGAAAAATCTTCCGACGGATTCGGAAGCATATTACAACTGTGTGGAGACAGAAGCTGTTAAAGAATCTAACGAAAAAAAAGAATAAAGAAGCGGCAGCCTTAATATGCTATACCGTTAGGGGGAAAATCGTATGCGCAAGGCTGCCGCGGCCGTTTTAGCCGCAATACTTATTTTTTCGACAGTGATTTCGGTAAAGGCCGAGGTCGAGATAAATGCAAAAAGCGCCATACTCGTCGAAACGGAGTCGGGGCGGGTGCTTTATGAATACAACGCCGATGAACAGCTTCCGCCTGCAAGTGTGACTAAAATCATGACAATGCTTCTTGTAATGGAAGCGATCGATCGCGGAGAGATTACATATGATACTGTTGTTACGGCGTCGGAGAGGGCAAAGAGCATGGGAGGAAGCACCATATTCTTGGATGCCGGCGAGCAGATGAGCGTTGACGACCTTCTGAAGGGAATAGCCGTCGCCAGCGGAAACGACGCGTGTGTCGCAATTGCGGAGCATTTGTCGGGAACGGCAGAGGCGTTTGCGGATGTTATGAATAACCGCGCGGCGGAGCTTGGCATGACAAACACCCATTTTGTGACCTGCAACGGACTTGACGATGACAATCACTATACTTCGGCGAGAGATATAGCGATAATGAGCCGTGAGCTTTTAAAGCACAAGGATATTTTCCGATATACTACCATTTGGATGGATTCTCTGCGTGACGGCAAATTTCAGCTTGCCAACACAAATAAGCTGATACGCTATTATTCGGGAGCAAACGGACTTAAAACGGGCTCTACATCAAAGGCGGGAAACTGCATTTCTGCCACGGCAAAGCGCGACGATATGCAGCTTTGCGCCGTGGTTCTGGGAAGCCCTAACTCGAAAGCCCGTTTTGCGGCTGCAAGCAGCCTTTTAAACTACGGCTTTGACAACTTTGCGGCAGCGGGACTCACCGCAGGGGAGACGGCGGGCGAGGTAACGGTCATAAAGGGCACGGAGGAAAATGTGCGCGCGGTGCTTAAAGAAAACTGCTGCGCCGTTATCGAAAAGGCGCGGAAAAATGACATGGCGAAAAGCACTGAGCTTGCGAAAAGCGTTAAAGCGCCGGTAAGAAAGGGCGATAAGCTGGGAAAAATAACGCTGACACTTGACGGCGAGACGATCGCCGAGGCTGATATTGTGGCGGGAAAGGATGTAAAGAAAATTTCTTTTGGGAATATGTATCTGAAGGTGCTGAAAAAATGGACGGTAGAGTGACGCGCCTTTAGACGCATAAAAAGAAGAGGAATTATTCGTTGCGGCGATTGAAAATATACGGATTTTGTGATATGATAGAAATATATAGATTTCGGAAAAACAAGAGGATAAGCGTATGAACAAGAAAAAACAAAAACGGGCGGCGCAAGCGCTTGCGGAACACCGGAACGATAGGGGCTACGAAAAATGCGAAAGCGGAAAATCCCGGACAGATCTTTTGCAGAACGTACCCGGCGCAGACATATAATTTAATTCGGAGGGACGTTATGAATCTTATAAGCTTATTCAGCGGTTGCGGGGGACTGGATCTTGGTTTTGAAAAAGCAGGTTTTGATATTCCTGTTGCAAATGAATTTGACAGCACCATTTGGGAAACATTCAAGGTCAATCATCCAAAAACTATGCTTATTGAGGGAGATATTCGAGATGTTGCTGAAAGCGAGTTCCCGACAGATATAGACGGCATTATCGGAGGACCTCCTTGTCAAAGCTGGTCCGAAGCCGGCTCTCTAAAAGGAATAAACGATGCAAGGGGAAGACTGTTTTATGATTACATTCGCATTCTCAGGAGAGTAAAACCTAAGTTTTTCTTGGCTGAAAATGTTTCGGGAATGCTTGCAAACAGGCATAGTGAAGCAGTGAAAAATATAATTAACCTGTTTGAGGAAAGCGGATACGATGTTTCTCTTACCTTGGTGAATGCAAAGGATTACGGTGTGGCGGAGGAACGAAAGAGGGTATTTTACATTGGGTTCAGAAAGGACTTGAATGTAAAATTTGTTTTTCCGAAAGGATCTACCGAAGAAGATGCAAAAAAAATCACTCTTAAAGATGTAATTTGGGATTTAAAGGACACGGCGGTTCCGGCATTGGACAAAAACAAAAAAAACCCCGCCGCAGTCAATAACAATGAATATTATACAGGTTCCTATTCGACAATTTTTATGAGTCGTAACCGAGTAAAAAAATGGAACGAACAAGCGTTTACAGTACAAGCTTCCGGGCGTCAGTGCCAGCTTCACCCTCAGGCACCGAAAATGAAGTTCATATCGCAAAATAAAAGGGAATTTGTTAAAGGGTATGAGCATTTATACAGAAGAATGACTGTCAGAGAAATTGCAAGAATACAAGGTTTTCCTGATAGCTTTAAATTTATTTATTCTGATGTGGATAATGCGTATAAAATGATTGGGAATGCTGTTCCGGTCAATCTTGCATATGAGATAGCTGTTGCAATAAGAAATGAGTTGGAGAAAATATCATGAGTTCAAAGAGCAACGATCAAGGACGGGCATTTGAGTATGCCTGTATTCTTGAACTGAAGGACAGAATTGAAGGCTACCGTGCGGTCAAAGTTGATAATGAATCTGTATCGGCTGCCAAAAGAGCGTGGAAAACGCAAACGAAAGAAATACAGGCGAGTTATTTAAGAGCCGCAGATGCGTTTATTGAAATATTATTTTCTGCGGAGCCGTTGATTTTGGAAACGGGCAGCAATAAAGATATACTTGTGATATCAATAAATAAGGATTCCGATGCCGAAAGCGGAGATGTTCGCGATGTTGTTCTTACACGAGATGCTATCAGATGGGACATCGGATTGTCTATGAAGCATAACCACTTTGCCGCAAAACATTCCCGTTTATCCGGAAGCATTGATTTCGGAAATAAGTGGTACGGTATTCCCTGCGATAAATCCTATTGGGAAACGATTGCTCCTATTTTTGATGCTTTGCGACAGCTGAAAAAAGAAAATATTGCATGGCAGGATATAAAGGATAAGGAACGAAATGTGTATATACCGATGCTTAACGCCTTTATGACGGAGTTGAATCGCGCGTACACCGAAGATAATTCCATTACAAAGCGATTGACTTCATATTTGCTCGGTACACGGGATTTCTATAAAGTTGTTGCTGTTGACAAGAAAGCAAGTACGGAGTTTCAGGCATTCAATTTGCGCGGCGAGTTGAATCATAACGGCAAGCACACAAAAGCGACTTTGTTTATTCCGGTTTCTGAGCTTCCGAATGAAATAATCAAATTGAGATTTAAGCCTAATTCTACAAACACTGTAGAAATGTATATGAACAACGGTTGGGCATTATCGTTCAGGATACATAATGCGTCAAAAACAGTTGAACCGTCACTGAAATTTGATATTCAATTTTTAGGAGTCCCGGCGAATATTATCACTATAAATTGTGAGTGGAGATAATAAAAATAAGTCTATTCAATTATTGAGGTGATATCAGCGGCGCATATTGCTGAATCTTGTTTGGTCGAATGGTTTTATATGACAAAAATGGCAAAATGCAAAAAAGCAAGCCTTAAAAGAGCAAAAATCTCTTGATAGCCATTCTTCAAGAGATTTTTGTTGCGAAAAAATATTTTGCCGCGGGCATTGTTTGGCCGATAAATATTGCGATTAAACAGACATCCAATTGCCGCCGTTGACGTAAAACGCCGAACCTGTAATAAATTTGCTGTCTTCGCTTGCCAAAAACGACGCGACGGGAGCTATATCTTCATAAGGGTCTCCGGCATGACGCATGGGGTTATTCTCCAATTGCGGCAGTACAGTCTCTAAAACACCGGAGTCCTTTAAATTTTTCATTTGCGTATCGGTAACAGCGCCCGGGTAGATTGTATTTACCCTTATTCCGTACTGCCCCCACTCATAAGCGACCATCTGACTTAATACCGCCACGGCGCCTTTCGCGGTGCCTAACGCATAACGGCCCATACCTATCCCGCCCATTCCTTTTGAGGAGCATGAGCTGAAATTGATAACAGATGCGTCTTTTTTACCCTTCAAATAGGGGAAGCAAAGCTGCATCATATTGATTGTACTGTAGAGATTACCCTCAATAAAGTGCCGGAAATGCGATATGGGCGTTTCGGCAAACGGGACAATCTCGCTTATTGCCGACTGCACATTCGCTGATTGAGGCAACGGACCGCCGTGCGCGTTGTTTATCAGAATATCTATTGTCCCAAAGCTTGAAACTGTTTTGTCAACAAAATTTTTCAAATCGTCATAATTTTTAATATCTGCCTTGACGCACAAAACATCTGCTCCTTTTTCTTTACAAATTTCAGCAGTCTGCTCCAACGCCTCAAGGTTTATGTCGCATATTGCCAAATTTGCGCCGTCTTCCGCAAATCGGATTGCCATTTGCTTGCCTATACCCGCTCCGCAGCCTGTGATAACAGCTGTTTTTCCTTTTAAATTACTCATAAAAAAGACCTCTTTCTTTGCTGTTTGTTTTACAAAGCCGATAATCAATTTCTTGAAATCCGACTTTGTTTATGGTATAGTTATCGTAGCATATTTTCATGTTTATTACAATTTACATACAGCTAAAAATGTCTGAATACAGACAAAGGAGTCAAAATGTCTAAATCTAACAACAGCGCTGCGAAAAACAGAACTTGTATTATACTCGAACGCGTAATAATTGAATTGTTGGAAAAACAGGACTTTCAAAAAATAACTGTTAATGATATTTGTCAGACTGCGCTTATAAGCCGAGCGGCTTTTTACACACATTATAATGATAAATATCATTTATTGCGCAGCGCCTTGGAGGACTGCAAATCCAACCTTTTTGGACCGGAAGCCGAAGCTTTAAACGAGGAGGAGCTTTTATCCATATTAAAAAATATACACAGTCACGCTGATTTCTTTAGAAACATGCTTTCGGATGACGCCAATCATGAGGTTTTTGCAATACTTTCGCGCCTGTTTACGGATAAAATTTCCGGTAAATTGAAACGCGAAAACAAAGAATATTCCATGCCGATAGAGTTTTTAGCCGTATATACTGCCGGCGGCTGTACATATATGCTGCTTTGGTGGATTTCAAATAATTACTCAATTTCGGAAAATGAAATGGCTCACAAATTGATTGAACTTATTTTTCGTTCACTTCAATAAAATCCTATTGATTTTTTCCTTATGTAGGTGTAAAATAATAATATTATTTAAAATAGCGGGGGAGAATTGAGGCAATGAAAAATTTATACAAAATAAGAACAAACAAGGATGATTTGTTTTTGCGCGTTGCAAAGGGGCATTTTGCGACCACGCACAGCCACACCAACTATTATATAGACGTTACGACACAGAAAACAAGGCTTTCGGAGGTAAAGGCAGTGGCGAAGGAGCTTGTGTCCGGCTACAGAGCCAACAAAATTGTGGACACTATCCTTTGCCTTGACGGAACCGAAACGATTGGAGCATTTGTTGCAGATGAGCTTACAAAAGAGGATTTTGTAAACATGAACGCCCATCAGACAATTTACATAGTGTCGCCCGAATTCACCTCCGTAGGACAGATGCTCTTCCGCGATAATTTGACGCCCATGATTGAGGGAAAGCATGTGCTTGTGCTTGCGGCTTCGGTTACTACGGGAAAAACTGCCCAGGCGGCTATTGAGGCAATAAAATATTACGGCGGAATGGTAGCGGGTGTATCGGCTATATTTGCGACAGTCAGCGAATGTGACGGCTATCCCGTAAACGCAATATTTAATCCCGATGTGCTGAAGGATTATGAATGCTACGATTCCCACAATTGCCCCATGTGCCAAAGAGGGGAGAAAATAGAGGCGCTTGTAAACGGATACGGGTATTCGAAGCTTTGAGACAAGCGCAGTCCTGTATGTTTATCGGTAAAAGGTGAGTAGCAAAGAAGGGGTTAATGATATTTCAAAATGCTGTTGCGTTACCTGCGATAATTGCGATTATACAATAAATACGGATGATGCATCGATGGCTGATCTTGTCGCGTTTTAATATGCAGGCGTAAAATTTCTGATTTAAGAACAGTGTAAATTTATTCAGCCCCCGAAAAACGGCGCATGTACGGATATACCGGCTAAGCACTATCAATACGATAGTGCTTTTATTGTATAACGAAAACCACGCGACAGTCGCGTGGTTCAGTAAAGGTTAACCAAGGAGAGGTGTGTCCCGATTATATACATATATCGGTCAGTATCCCGCCCGAAAGGAGCATTTCGGGATTTATGGGATATTTGAAAAAGAGCGCAATGCTGATATTCCAGAAATGGGGGAATATGAAATTTGCATACCGAAATCGCAATTTTGGTGCAAGGGGATATTACGTTGATACCGTGGAAAAAAATGCAAAAGTGATAAAGGCGTATATATCGAGCAATTAAAGAAAGACCGAGAAAGTGAAAAAATAAGTTTATTTGACCCACGGAACCCGTTTAAGGGTAAGTAATGACCGATGTTAAGCGCACTTGCGCGCCGCCGACAGGCTGCCGGCAGTATTAGGGGCTTTGCCCGAAAATGAAATACCACCCGCTGTGCGGGTGGATTTTTTTTGTTCAACGGAATCAGCCGAGATTGAACTTCTTCTTGAACTTTTCTACGCGTCC
>CAZIBK010000022.1:0-14115 GCA_964537125.1 uncultured Oscillospiraceae bacterium | reverse complement strand
GCCGCCTCTAACCTCACCTCATCCTTTGTCCAAAGGGTGTTATAGCTGAAAAGACCTGCCAGACCCTTCATGTACCACGAGCCGCCGTAATAGAGGACATGCTCCTCCTCGCTTTCCTCAGAGCAGATAACGTCTCCGTAATAGGTGGACGATGTCGCTCCGCCGCCCGTTTGATAAGGCAGCATAACCGAGGGGTTCTGCGGATCATAGCCCATGCTCTTAATCATAGAGTCCCGATATAAAATATTTCCGTCCTCCGCTTTTTCGGAAAACGGCAGCGAATATGAAAGCATCGCCTTTTCTCCGTTTCTCTTTTCTATAGTAACACTGCCGTTTGTAACAGTAACCTTATCAACATATATATACGCGTCGCCCCATATGTTTTCCAAATTTCTGTACTTAAACGCCGTGGTTCCTCGCGCCGTTGATTCCGAATATGTGTGATATCCGCCGCCGTTAGTCTTTCCGTTTTTAACGGCAACATGCGCAATCGCGCTCACATCGGCAGTTATATTTATCGGGTCTCCGGAAAAATAAACCGTTTGGGTTTTGTCCGCATTGCTTATAACGGTCTTTACGGTACGAACCTCCGTACTCTCCGAGACAGTATCGCCCACGGAAAAAATCACCGCGCCGTCTCCCTCAAGGTAACTGTAATCCGACTTCACCGTTATTGCGTTGGAATTTTTCGACGATACTTCCGCCACGGCATATGTCGCCTCATCTTCCGACTGAACCGTGAGGGCGCATTCTCCCATGTATATATACTGGGAATTTCGCATTGCCGTCTCTACCATAAAGAGCTTCTGAACCGCAAAAAGCGCCGCGTAGTCTATCTCATAATAGCCCTCTCCGTTTTTCTCCGCCGCACGTCTTATCTCCGTGCCGGAGGAGAGTATTTTCGGCGTAACGCCGCTGACGCTCCTTGCGCATCCGTTTTCGTCAACCGACGAAAGATATGCCGCAATATATATGGCGTCCGCCTCTCCGTCCTCTGTCAGAAATGCCTCGTCAACCTCAAATCCTAAATGAGGCGCGCCGGATATGGATATGGTGTCGTAATTTTCATCTACGGTTCTCTTTGAATAGAACTTTGGTATCTCCACGAAAACATCTCCGCTCGTCCCCCGAGTGGAATAGCCGTACTCTCCTTCATATATGATTTTCCCGTCCGATATATTGCAAAGCTTCATTTCACTCCACGGATAAATGCTGTCAAAATCATTTTCCCCCGCTGATAGGGCGGAAGTTCCGCTCACCGCCTTAAAGCCGAGGTTTTTCGCATCGTCAAGCCTTTCCCCGACGGTGTACGGGTTGTTTCTGTCAAAGCGCACGGTGTATATTCCGTCGGCTTTATATTCCGAAAGCGTACTTCCTGTAAAATCCACCCGTCCGGGAAGAACGCCTCCTATTGCAATACTCGACCCGCGCTCAATCTCCGGAAGCGCCCAGTCCGTAAGCGGTTCTTCTCCGAGAGCGGTCACCTTCTTCCATGCGGAATTTTCGTACACTATTTTTTCCCCTTCCTTAAGGTCGGGAATATTATACACAATGCTATGCGACGCCTTACTCTCCCCCGGAAGCCTTCCGTAGGCAATTACAAGCGTTTCGTCGTTTTCTGCCGTATCTTCGGCTTTCTTTAAGTCAAAATACGTCACTCTGCATTTTTCGGAGCCTTCGGGGATCATAACGCGCGCCATCTGATAATTATCCTCTGCGTAGCTGTCCTTTAGGCGATAACTGTTTTTGCTTACGGAGTGCGCCGCTATGTTGCCGTCAGCGTCCGCGAACTGCCACATTGCGGTGTTAAATCCGCCGCTCATCGTCAGAAATTCTCCCGATTCGTCAATATCAAACCAATCGGTTGTCAGATAGCGGTCGTCTTCATAAAGCTCTGCCTCTCCGCTTTCAATCCTCCCCTCCTGTACGCCTTCGGGTACAAGATTGGAATTTGTCACCGACAGCGTCATTCCCTTTGTCATTCTCACGTCGGGCGATATTTCAAAGCGCAGCGACGTTATCGGCTCCGTAATAACAGCGCTTGTATTTTTTACGGAAAGGGGCTTAATGTCTGCGTCTTCTGTTTTTTTGTTCTGCGCCGCCTTATAATAGCAGGCAAGCGCGCCCGCCTCATCGCCCTTTTCCATGTACCAGTCTCCGAGAACAGCCTCCGCGTCAATATCCGTTATCGCATAGGCACAGTACGCTTTCATACGCGCTATTGCGCCGTCTGTGTCTCCGGCGGCATAAAGCGCCTCCGCGTCCGCCCTTACGTCGGATATATCCATAGCTATATTGTATTTTTTCCTCACATAAACCGTACTTACAACGGCACACACGATAAGCAGAACAAGAACTGCCGCTATAATACGCTCACGGGTGATTTTCACATTCCTCACTCCCTTTTTCTGTCTCTCATCATCAACTCCGAAACTGCGGCTTTCGGAGCAAGATTTCCGTTTACAACATCGTTTACCCTCTCCACGATGGGCATCTCGACTTTGTACTTTTTGACAAGCTCCATTGCCGCGGGCAGCATGTTTATCCCCTCAACAACCATGCCCACCTCCTTCTTCGCCTCCTCGGCGCTCTTCCCCTCGCCGATAAGCCTTCCGGCTTTAAAGTTGCGGGAATGGACGCTTGTACACGTCACTATCAAATCTCCAACTCCCGCCAAGCCGTAAAACGTCTCTCTGGAACAGCCCATAGCGCTTCCGAGCCTGACTATCTCGGCAAGACCGCGTGTTATAAGAGCCGCTGTGGTATTGTCGCCGTAGCCGAGTCCGCGCGAAATTCCAACTCCGAGGGCAATTACATTCTTAATTGCGCCCGCAAACTCCACACCCTTTATATCGGTATTTGTATATACGCGGAAATTTTCCGTCATAAAAATCTCCTGCACCTTCTTTGCGGCGTCTATATCCTCACATGCCGCGACAATAGTCGTCGGAAGGTCAAATGCCACCTCTTCGGCATGTGTAGGGCCCGAAAGAGCCGCTACCCGAGCGGACGGCAAAACCGAGCGTATAACCTCGCTCATGGAAAAAAGCGTCTTTTGCTCCATTCCCTTTGCCACATCCACTATTAAAGCATTCTTTTCATAGCCGCGAAGCCTCTCCGCGGTAGAGCGCACAAATACGGACGGCACAGCCATAAGCAATATGTCGGCGCCTTCAGCCGCCTCGCCGACGCTCTTTGTAAAAACAATATTTTCCGGTATCTTCATCCCTTTAAGATTCGGATGCTCCCCCGTTTTTGAAAGGCTGTCTATTTCCTCCCCTATCGCCGACCATACCTTTACCTCATGGGAGTTGTTTGAAAGAAGCCTTGCAAGGGCAATTCCCCATGTTCCCGCGCCGAACACACCTATTTTAGCCATCAATTTTCCTCCTTAATCTTCCCGCCAGCATTTGTACCACCTCTCCGAACACCTTCGTTTTGGCAAATACGGCAAGAAATAATATATTAAACAGTACAAAGCATAATCCAATCTTTAAAATAACGCCTATCCATCCGCCGACAGGCACCTTTAAAATAATTCCTCTTATTACCGCGGCGCAAACAGCCGTAAACGCAAAATAAATAATATATCTCTTGTAAAAAAGCTTCGGACTCTTTTCAAGCCGCCTCTTAAATACCAGGTATGCGTCCACCCAGGTGGTTGTCGCAATTCTTGATATTCCCGTAGCGGCAAATATTCCCGCCATTCCGAAAAATTTTCCCATCACTATCGAAAGAACAATATTCAGCGCCGCCGCAATGACAGGCGCCGCCTGACTTTCTCTGAACAGTCCCATCGTCGTGCGGTATGTAAACCCGGCAAACTGCATCCCCTCAACATAAAATGAAAACATTATCGCCGCCGTTGCGGACACGGGTATCAAAAACCTCTCTCCGAGCCATACCTCTATCAGCTCATTCGCCGTTGCGATAAAGCCCACCGTTAAAAGCGAATACAGCCAGAACGACACAAAAAGCAGCCTGAAAAATATTTTTTCCTTGCCCTCCTTGTCGTCGCCCGCGTTCAAATTTCCCACGCTCGCCGTAACTCCGTTTAAAAGCTGATTCGCAAGCTGCCTGAACGCCGCCGTTATCATCGAGTAGTTGGAGTATAGGCTCACCGACCTGAAATCGATTATCGCCTGAAGAAGGATGTTGTCGCAGCTTCCGAGGGCAACGGAGGCGAGCTTGTAAACAAGAAGCGCCTTTACGTTGGCAAATATGCTCCGCCTCTCCTCCCTTGACAGCTTTTCCTCGGGAGATTTGTTCACAATCGGGTATCTCTTTGAGCAAATAAAGGATATTACCGCGTTCCTCACCTGATTGCAGACAATCATTATCAAAAGATATATCACAAAGTTATGCGTGGCGTAGAGGAACACAATCTGCAATATCACCTGTATAAAGGTGAAAATCTGCTCCGTAACAGTACCTATGTACCGCTCCTGGTTTGCGGTCATAAACGTGCGCTTCCAAACCATAAAATACGAAAGCACCGTATTCGCAAGATATAATAAATATATAACCGTCAGATTTTCGGGGATGTTCGGCTTGTCTACTATTATCACGTCAAGAAACGGCGCCAGACACAGCCCGAAAACCGCCACCGCCGCGCCTATGAGGCGGTACGCCGTTTTGTAAAACGACACATACTGCGATATTTTAAGCCCGTTTTTCTCTCGTATCGGCTTGTAAAGGCTGAAAACTATCGCGTTCCCTACGCCAAGCTCCGCGAAGGACAGCACCTGCAATATGTTCGTGAAAAGACCGTTTACTCCGAGGTAATCATCGCTCAATGTTTTGATAAATACGCTTCTGGCGATAAATCCGAGTATCAAAGCCGTCGCTTCGGCAAAAAGACCGAAGAAGGAATTGCGTATTGAATTTTTAAGCCGCGAGTCACTTTTCCCCAATCCGCTTCCTCCCGTTCAGCGTCCGATACGAATTTTCCGTATCAAACGTAATCGTCGTATGCTGCGCGCCGCCCTTTTTATACACCATATAATCGTCGCCGTACTGAACCTTAAGCCTCTCGTCATATAAATACGGCGCGGTTACAGTCCGATCCTCAAACGGCAGCTCAACTGTTTTTTCAAACATCCGCCGATCCCATTCATATTTCTTAACTCCCGGGCGAAACGCCGTCACACCGACCTTTTTCGTTTTTCCCGGCACTGATTTTACAATTTTCAAATACCTCATGGAAAGCTTTTCGTGCGTCGTAAAAAGGTTCAAAAATCCCGTCACCGCTCTTGCGAAAACCTTAGATATTTTTTTTGCCTCCGGCGAACGCGGCGTCTCAAAGCCGAGCAGCAAAAGGCGGAAAACCTTCAGCCTCGTCATATGGATAAAATAGCTTATCCTCCCGTCAGGCACATTGTCAAGAGGGAAAATATCAATAAATATTCCCCTGTGCCATTCGGGAAAGCAAGCCGATTCAAACCTTGTCGAGCCTGTGGTCGTGTCGTCTCTCAGCTTTGCGTGCCACGGCTGAAAGCCCTTCTCCGTACCTGCCCATTGCAAAAAATACGGATATTCAAGCTCGCCTTTGCACGCCTCCAAAAAGCGGTCGTAATCGGGGCGGAGCATCTGTATGTCTATATCATCGTCCCACGGTATAAATCCCTTGTGCCTTACGGCGCCCAAAAGCGTCCCCCCGTCCGCATACCACGTTATATCGTGCCTTTTGCATATATCCTCCATAACGGCGAGCAGCTCCATATCCTTTGCCCATACCTTTTTCATCGTCTCATCGACAAAAAAGCCGCATCGCTCCTCCGCCTTCAGAAAGTCATTCTCCATCGATAATTCCACCTGTTTTCAATATCTGCTTTATGCTTTCGTACGCGGTTCTCATGTACTCGCGCCGCCGCTCCCCGTTCCATCCGTACCTAATTGCCTCCCGCGTCAGCGACGCCGCATAGGGCGCTGTCATATTTTCAACGCTCACGGCTCTTTCCTCGCAAAAAGCGTTCGCCATAAAGGCGCGCTGCTTTGTTCCCCATGAAAGTATCACTGCGGGAATGTCCAAAGAATACGCCGTAATTACCGCATGAAGCCTTGCCGCGCATATCGCCTTGAACAGCGCAATCTGCTCTACCAGCTCCCTCGGCTCCTCAGGCCGCTTTAAAAGAATCTTTTTTCCGAGCCGCTGCTCTATCCTCTGCCCAAATTCGTAATCCTTAATATACCCGTTGCAGAATAAAAGCGGCTCATAGCCCATGTTTTCAAATGTTCTCACAAGCCCCGTATAAAAGCTCAAAAGCCTTTCCGGCGGCATATCATAGCCGTAAGCGGTAAATATGTCCTCCCGAATAACGCCAATGCCTATCCTGCGGCTTGTCTCGTCCTTCTTTATTCCGTACAGCTGCGATGCCAAAGCCGCCGTACAGCACACGGTTTCCGGTCTTCCGCCCGAATATTCCTCTATTTCCTCCGCTCCGTCGCGGCAGGATATATATTTCACGCTCTTTGAAGTAAGCGCCTTTTTCAGTATCTTGTCGCCGAGGCTTGCGCGCCTGTCCTTCACAACTCCGACGGCATTGTAGCAAAGCGGAATGTTTTTCTTCTCGCAAAGCCCGGCAATAAGCAAAAGATTATTGTAATAGTCGTGTTCGAGGCTGTTTTCTATCAATCCGCCGCCCGGCACTATAACAAGATCGGCATTTTCTATTTTTTCGGAATAATATTTTTTCAGCCGTTTCTTTCTGTTCGGGTCTGTTTCCCACTCAATGCGGCGCGCTTTCTCGCGCATGGAGTAGTTTCCGAGGGACAGCGCCATCAAGGGCTTGTGAAGAAGCGAATATATCGATCCCCAATTTACCGAGTAGGCGGTGTTTTCCTCCTTTGTTCGCGGATACTTAGGCGACAGCGCTTCCCTGCCGTAAAGATCCGCAATCTCCACCTCCGCGTCCTTCGCTATTCCCTTTATAAGCCCCGCTGCCGACAGGCAAATCAACCTGTCGCCCAAATTCGGGTCGTTATATATTCCCAAAATCACGATTTTTGAAGCCATCTCCCGCTTCCCCTTCTTAAATTTAGTCTATATTATTATATCATTGTGATTTTTTACTGTCAACCCTTGCCGCCCTATAAGCGCAGGGCGTCATTTCCGTCATTTCGACAAACGCTCTTTTCATGGTCTTTTCCGAGCCGAATCCGCATTCGGACGCACAGTCCTTCAGCGCGACGCCTCCGTCTATCATCACTTTCGCCTTTTCCACTCTCATCCTCTTTAAGTATTCCGCCACCGTCGCGGAATATTTTTCTTTAAACAGCTTATCAAGCGCGCCTCGCGGAATACCCGCCCTTTCCGCAACCTCCTCTGCCGAAAGGGATGCGTACATATAATTTTGCCTTATATATCTCTCCGCTGCGCCGAGAGTCGGTTTGACCTCGCTCACCGGCTTTTCCCCGTCCTTTTCGGCAAAAACGAAAAACTCTCTTGCCAAAAGGAGCCTTATTCTTTCAAATGTCCTTTCCTCATCTGTTTCGGCAGAGAGTCCTGCGCCCGACAGCTCTATCCCGCCGCCGTTTAAATCAGCGCTCCCGCCGCGTTCCTCCATCGCCTCGGAGAAAGCCTTTATTGCAAGATATAACGCGGTTTTCCGCTTTTCTTCCTCTGTCACATTAAATTTTCCGAAAAATAATTCCTCATAATTTATACCTATTCTCATTCTTCCCACCGTGCAAAACAGGCTGCCGAAAGGGGCAGCCTGCAAATTATTATTCAACTATCAAGCTTTCGCCCGTCATTTCCTCGGGCTGGGGAAGACCGAGAAGCTTCAGCATTGTAGGCGCTATGTCGGCAAGCCGTCCGCCCTCGCGGAGCTTACATTCCTCGCCCACCACAATAAACGGGACGGGATTTGTCGTATGAGCTGTGAACGGACCGCCTGTTTCCGGATCGATAAGCTGATCCGCGTTGCCGTGGTCTGCGGTAATGCAGGCAACGCCGCCCTTTGCAAGGATAGCGTCCACCATTCTGCCAACGCACTCGTCAACAGCCTCAACCGCCTTTACAGCCGCGGGAATAATCCCCGTATGACCTACCATGTCGCAGTTTGCGTAATTTAATATGATAACGTCAAATTTGTCTGAATTTATAGCCTCAACAACGGCGTCGCACACTTCATACGCGCTCATCTCGGGCTTGAGATCGAATGTCTCAACATCAGGCGACTTAATAAGTATTCTCTCTTCTCCGGGGAACTGAGTCTCCTCGCCGCCGTTAAAGAAGAACGTGACGTGTGCATACTTCTGCGTCTCCGCTATTCTGAGCTGAGTCAGATTGCTTTTGCTTATATATTCTCCGAAGGTCATCTTAAGCTCCTCCGGCGGATATGCCACCGTAACGTTGGGCATTTCAGCGTCATACTGAGCCATGCACACGAAGTTTACCTTCATGAAGCCCTTCTTTCTCTCAAAGCCCTTAAAATCGGGGTCGACAAAGCTTCTTGTAAGCTGACGCGCACGGTCGGGGCGGAAATTGAAGAATATTATGGAATCCCCTTCCTCAACCATGCCGTTCCTGTCAACAACGGTGGGAATTACAAACTCGTCCGTAACGGAGTTCGCATAAGAATTTTTAACCGCCTCAACGGCATTGCTTTCCTGAATACCCTCGCCGTAAACGATTGCGCTGTAAGCCTTCTCCACTCTGTCCCACGCGTTGTCACGATCCATAGCATAAAAACGGCCCGCAACGGTGGCGATGCTGCCAACGCCTATTTCCTTTATCTTTTCTTCAAGCTCTTCCATGTATTCCGCAGCCGATGACGGAGGAACGTCACGTCCGTCAAGGAAGGTGTGTATATATACCTTTTCAAGACCCATGCTCTTAGCCATGGCAAGCAGCCCGTAAAGATGGGTATTGTGGCTGTGAACGCCGCCGGGAGAAAGAAGCCCCATAAGGTGAAGAGCCTTTCCGCTCTCCTTTGCCGCGTTCATAGCGTCGGAAAGCGCCTTGTTCTTAAGGATTGTACCGTCCTCAATGTCCTTCGTAATCTTTACAAGCATCTGGTATACTATTCTTCCGGCGCCTATATTTGTATGACCTACCTCGCTGTTGCCCATCTGCCCGTCGGGAAGACCCACGTCAAGACCGCTCGCGGCGATTATTGTATTCGGACACTCGGCAAAATACTTGTCCAGATGGGGCTTTTTTGCCGCATATATGGCATTTCCCTCGTGATTTGGGTTGATGCCGTAGCCGTCCATAATTATAAGCGCAACAGGTTTTTTACTCATTGAAAACCATCCCTTTCAGTTACGCGTTAGCGATAATGGAGAAGTCTGTGCTCTTAAGGCTTGCGCCGCCCACAAGACCGCCGTCAATGTCGCTCATCGCGAAAAGCTCGGCAGCGCAGTCCTTGTTGACGCTTCCGCCGTAAAGTATTCTTATTCCGTCGGAAATTTCCGCTCCGTATATGCCCTTTACACATTCTCTGATGTCGGCGCATACCTCGTTGGCCTGTTCGCTTGTGGCAACCTTGCCTGTGCCTATGGCCCAGATAGGCTCGTATGCGATGATAATCTTCTTTACATCCTCAGCCGAAACTCCGCGAAGGGCAATCTTTATCTGAGTGCGGATGAAATCGAATGTTACTCCGTCCTCTCTCTGCTGAAGGCTCTCGCCGCAGCAAAGCACCGGAATAAGACCGTTCTTAAGAGCCTGAGTTACCTTCTTGTTTACAATATCGTCGCTTTCGCAGAAGTATTCTCTTCTCTCGCTGTGACCGATTATTACATATTCAACGCCGAGATCCTTAAGCATCTCAGCGCTTACCTCGCCTGTGTAAGCGCCCTTATCCTCAAAATAAAAGTTCTGAGCGCCAACTTTGATGTTTGTACCCTTAGCCCTTTCAATGACCGTGGGAAGGTCCACCAAAGGAGGGCAGATAAGAACGTCGTTCTTTGCGTCCTTACACTTTTCGATAAGCTCTTCAACGAGTACTGCCGCCTCCGAGGGAGTCTTGTTCATTTTCCAGTTGCCCGCCGCCAAAATCTTTCTTGCCATATTGATTACTTCCTTTCTTTTTTCCCGTCAAAAGCGGTCAAACGCACCGCGCCCGACCGCTTTTTTGTTCCGAAATTACTTGTCCTGGAGGCAAACGATACCCGGAAGATCCTTTCCCTCAAGGAATTCAAGGCTTGCGCCGCCGCCCGTGGATATATGAGTCATCTTGTCGCCGAGACCTGCCTTGTTGACAGCAGCAACACTGTCTCCGCCGCCGATAACCGTTACAGCGTCCAGCTCCGCAAGGAGAGAAGCAATCTCATTTGTACCCTTTGCAAAGTTCGGCATTTCAAATACGCCCATAGGCCCGTTCCAAACAACTGTCTTTGCGTCCTTAAGCACGCTCTTGAAAAGATCGATTGTCTTAGGACCTATATCAAGACCCATCCAGCCGTCGGGAATACCGCCTTCAACAACCTTGGAGGGAGCGTCATTGTCAAAAGCTTCCGCCACTACCGTATCAACGGGAAGAACAATCTTGTCGCCCGCGGTTTCAAGCATCTTCTTTGCGTAATCGATATAGTCGGGTTCAAGAAGCGATGTGCCTGTGGTCTTGCCCTGAGCCGCGAAGAAGGTGTATGTCATGCCTCCGCCTATAATGAGCTTGTCTACCTTCTTGAGAAGGTTCTCTATAACGGAAATCTTTGACGATACCTTTGATCCGCCGAGTATCGCAACGAGAGGTCTCTGCGGAGCGTTCACGGCATTGCCGAGGTATTCTATTTCCTTACCGATAAGATAGCCTGCAACAGCGGGGAGATACTTGGAAACGCCTACGTTTGAGCAGTGAGCGCGGTGAGCTGTGCCGAACGCGTCGTTTACAAATACTTCTGCCAAGGATGCAAGCTCCTGTGAGAATTCGTCAACATTCTTTGTTTCTTCTTTTCTGTAGCGGGTGTTTTCAAGGAGAACAACATCGCCGTCCTTCATCGCTGCAACAGCAGCCTTTGCGTTTTCGCCCACAACATTGTCGTCAGCCGCAAAAACAACCTCTTTGCCGAGCTTTTCCGAAAGGCTCTTTGCTACGGGAGCAAGTGACATTGAGGGAACCGGCTCGCCCTTGGGCTTGCCCATATGAGAGCAGAGGATGACCTTTGCGCCGTTATCGATAAGATACTGAATCGTCGGAAGCGCTCCAACAATTCTGTTTTCGTCCGTAATATTTCCTTCTGCGTCAAGCGGAACGTTGAAGTCGCATCTTACGAGCACTCTTTTGCCCTTAACCTCAACATCTTCCAATGTCTTTTTGTTCAACATTTTCTTCACCTCATACATATATTTTTATACACTGTCATTATTATAGCATGTATACACTCTAAAATCAAGAATTTTATTATCTATAAACGACAGAACATCCATATATTTACTGTGCCGATCAAACAAGCGGCTGCGGTCTTTTTATAAGGTGCAGAATATTTCCCTCGATATCTCTGAAGAAGAAGGTTGATATCCCCTTTGCGCTCGTTGCCGCGTCGGTTACAATGTCCACGCCCTCGTTTTTAAGCATTGCAACGCACTCGTCAAACTCGTCAACGCTTATGGCAATGTGCCTTACGCCGGCGCGTTTGGGATTGGGGTTCTTCGTCCCCTCCTCCTGCGCGGGGATAAACTCAATCATGCTCTTGTCGGGAAACGCAAGAAAGATTGTCCCCTTTCCGTTGTCATACACAACGTCAAGATTGAATACCTTCCTGTACCAGTCTGTCAGCTTTTTTGTGTCATTCGCAATAATCGCAAAATGCTCAATTCCGAATTTCATTTTTCATTATCTCCTCTCATATTTTTATTTTATCGTTAAAGTGGGCAAGCGCTACAAGGTCGGGACCTCCGTGGCAGCCTATCGTCGAGCCTACAAGATTTACCGTAACATCTGCTCCGGGATACTGCCTTAACAGCTCCTGCTTCACTTCCTCCGCTTTATCGGGTACGCATGTGTGTATCAGCGCAACGGTTCCCTTGCCGAGATCTCCGAACTTGTCCGCCGCGTCCTCCACAAACTTTTTATACAGATTCTTTGAGCCGCGAATCTTTCCGTCCTGAACGACAAGCCCGTCTTTGATTGTCAGTATGGGCTTTATGTCGAGCATATTTGCCACAACGAGCGTTGCCGCGTTTATTCTTCCGCCCTTTTTAAGATGCGCCAAATCCCCTACAAGAAAGGATACGTTTGCTCCGGAAAGCACCTCTCTGATGCGCTCCGCCGCCTCTTCGGCGCTCTTCCCCTCGCGGATTGCCTTTGCCCCCTCTACAGCGGCAAAGCCGTACAATATTGTATACGTTTGAGAATCTATGACCTCTATCTTAAAATTCTCATGCTCCTCCATAAAGCTTTTTGCTATCATGCACGCGTTCTGATACGTTCCGCTTGCGCTCCCCGAAAGCACCGTAAAAATAAGATTGTCATAGCCCTCATCGTAAATTCCGCTGTAGATTTCCTCAAACTGCGAAGGCGATATCTGTACCGTCTTGGGAATTTCCGCGCTCGTCCGCTCTATTTCATAAAATTCCTCCGTTGTCTTGTCAACGCCGTCAGAATAATATGTCTCCCCGTCAAAGGAATATTTAAACGGAATCACCCGTATGTCGTATTTTGCGGCAACCTCTTTCGTCAGATCCGAACCGCTGTCGGTCATTATTAAAGTCTTCCCCAAAGAACTCACTTCCCCTAATATTTTTCTATTTTAAACATACCATAAAAAGCCTCAAATGTCAATATGATATGCTGCCTGATCCTTCCAAGCGGTTCCGGATATGGTTTTATTTATTCATATTTTGTACACATTTCATTCATACTATAGATATATACGCAATCTATAATTTTGTTAACAATTCATTTTGTGAACTTTTTAGGAGACTTTTAGGAGAGAAGGATAATTCATGGCTGTACGCGTAGTGATAACAGGTATGGGCGCTGTAACTCCCGTCGGCAACGATGTAAATACCATGTGGAAAAGCCTTGTTTCAGGCTCCCACGGCATAGCCCCCATATCTCATTTTGACTCATCCGGCACAGGCGTGTCTGTGGCGGCCGAAGTAAAGAACTTTGACCCCCTTTTATATATGAATAAAACCGATTCGCGGCGCTGCGACCCCTATACGGCATTTGCCCTCGGCGCGGCTTCCGAAGCGATGGAGGATTCGCGCATTTCAGGTTCTGTTTCCCCGTATAGAATGGGTGTATATTTCAGCACCTGCATGGGCGGTGTCGCAACTGCCGAGGAAAGCGCTTCCCTTCTTATTAAAGACGGCAGTTCGCATGTGCCTCCGCTCACCGTTCCGGCTATGATACCGAACAGCGCGGCAGCAATGATAGCCGTAAAATATTCGCTCCACGCGTCATGCATTGCAATGGCAACGGCATGCGCCGGCAGCGCAAACGCCATCGGCGAAGCCTACCGCGCCATAAAGGACGGCTATGCCGACGCCTTTATCGCCGGCGGAAGCGACGCGTCAATAACGCCTCTCGGCATATCCTCCTTCAATGCCTGCCGCGCCCTTTCAAGGGCAGAGAACCCCGACCGGGCGTCGATTCCCTTTGACCTTGAACGCGACGGATTCGTAATGGGCGAAGGCGCAGGAGCCCTCGTGCTTGAAAGCTACGAGCACGCCTCCGCGCGCGGCGCAAAAATATATGCGGAAATATGCGGCTACGGCTCTACCTGCGACGCGTTTCATATCACGCGCCCATACCCTGACGGGGAATATGCCTCCGCCGCAATAAAGTACGCCATTGACGGAATCGACGTTGACCCCTCTAAAACATATTATAACGCCCACGGCACCTCTACGCGCCTTAACGACGAAATAGAAACCGTTGCCGTCAAAAGGGCTTTCGGCGAGGATGCGGCAAAAAAGATATTTGTCTCCTCCACCAAAAGCATGACAGGTCACCTTCTCGGCGCTGCGGCGGCAGTGGAAGCAATCGCGGCAATAAAGGCGCTTAACGATTCTGTCATTCCACCAACCGTCGGCTATAAGGTCCCCGACCCCGTGTGCGACCTTAACATATGCCATACCAAGGCATTAAATGCGGAGCTTAACCTTGTTATTACAAACTCCATAGGCTTTGGCGGTCATAACGCCTGCCTGTCCTTTAG